>JBFMHI010000039.1 GCA_040753085.1 bacterium
TAATAAATATCGGCATCTTATGACACAAGCTTTAGAATATTATTAGGCAATACAACTCTGCACCTGTAACTATTTATAATAGAAAGAGTTGCAATGTAGAGATTTTGTATTGGCGAAAGTCAGGTTACACGGATGAGACGGATTGACACGGATAAAAATTTATGTAACCGTTCAGCCACAGATGCACACAGATGAAACACGGAAAATCCGTGAGCCGTGTCCGTGATTCGGGTCTGTCCTTAGGCTGTAGGGACAACCCTTGTGGTTGTCCGTCTACGGAACGGACATGGACAAGCACGGACAGGGACAAGCCCTGTCCCTACACTTCCGCCTTCTGTCCTGTGTTATTTATCCGTGCTAATCCGTGCAGCTATACCTGAACGGTTTCAAATTTATTAGAAAAAATCCGTGATGAGAATCCGCCAAAATCTGTGTCATCCGTGTGCTATTATTTGTAATCTTTGTGCCTTAGTAGCTGAATAGTTACACATTGGATATCTATGCCATCCGTAACCTGCCATCCGCCATCTCAGCGCCTCGGATACCCAAAGGGCATAATGTAAAGCGGTGTAAGGTCTGAAGATAACTTAAGGAGTTGGCTTACCGGCTCATCGTAAAAGGCGCCGACAGGGACGGTAGCCAGACCAAGGGCCTCAGCCTGTAAAAATAGATTCTCCCCCACATGGCCTACCTCAATATGAGTGTAAGTCACGCCTCTCTGACCGTACTTTCCGGTAACACGTTCATACTCAGCCGTAATAACAATAGATAAAGGGGCAGCGGCAATGAATTGTTGAGAAAGAGCCGCTCTGGCCAGTCGGCCCCTGAGATCACCGGATTCGATCAATTCAAGTTTATGAAGAAAAGGTAGATAATGATAGAGTCCTGGTTCCAGGGCAGACACCTGGCCGATGATGATGAAAAGCTCCAGGGGATACAATGCCCCGGCCGAAGGGGCCGCCCGTTTGAATCCACCCACCTCATCCGTTATCCCCTGAGCCGCCCAGAGGAGTTGAGAGAGTTTTTCAACTTCCACCGCTTGGGTAGAAAAATCCCGCTCAGACCTCCTTTTGGCAATAGCTGCCTCAACTGATACCAGGCCACTGGTCTTCGGCGGAGGAAGGACTATCTTGTCTCTCTCCGAATAATGGCCTATTCGAGATGAGGACGCCTCCTCTTTTTTCCAGAGCACCTTATCGCCTCCTGTTTTAACTACCCAAATCCCGCCGACCAAAATCCCTAACAGACCTATGACCGCCGCTATCCTAATCATTTGTCGATAGTAACTACCTTCGTAACCGTTCAGCCACAGATGCACACAGATGAAACACGGAAAATCCGTGAGCCGTGTCCGTGATTAGGGTCTGTCCTTAGGCTGTAGGGACAACCCTTGTGGTTGTCCGTCTACGGAACGGACATGGACAAGCACGGACAGGGACAAGCCCTGTCCCTACACTTCCGCCTTCTGTCCTGTGTTATTTATCCGTGCTAATTCGTGCATACCTGAACGGTTACCTACCTTCTATCCTCTGCGTCCTATTCTTGCAGTCGTTTTTTTGCCTTTTGATAATATTCACTATCAGGCATCGGGGATAGGAGCCGGATAATCTCTTGCCATTTCTTTTTGGCCTCTTCATCTTGACGCTGTGCCCTCAGTTGAAGGCCTTCCACGTAAAGCCCTTTGGCCCTCTCAATCAGGGCCAATTTTATCTTAGAGACCGTAGCCGAAACGTCACGATAATCAGATTGGATGCGAGTGATTTCCTGAAATTTACTCAGAGCCTCGGGCAACTGACGCTGTTCATAATATTTAACCGCCTCGTTATACCTGGGTTCTAGTAATTCTGAGAGTCTTTCCTGAACCTGGGTTAATTCTTGCCGAGCATTATCGGCTAATTTAGTTTCCGGTTGCAAGGTAATAACTTGCTCGAACTCTTTTATGGCTTGAGTAACTTCGCCTTGTTTAGCCAGCGCCCTGCCCCGGCTCAAGTGATTTACGGCCAGACCTCGTTTCGCTCTAACCTGTCCGTCCGCGGCTGTCTTATAGATGGGATGAATAGGGTCCCTGATCAGATCAGCCACCCTTTTCCATTCAGTTAAAGCCTTAGTCCAATTCTTTTCATTTTCGGCTTCCAAGGCTTGATCTATATGTTGCCTGGCTTCACTAAGTCTGGATTCAACCGCGGTTAGCTTTCCTTGAGCCTTTTTCAAAGAGGGGTTAAGGGCGACGGCTTTCCTGAAAAGAGAGGCAGCCCCCTCTAAGTCTCCGATTTCCAGAGCCTTAATACCATCGTTGTAAGCCGCCAGCGCCTCTTCACTCTGGTTTTTTCTGTCAACGGCCTTTTGGGCTGGAGACGCTTCAGGTTTAACCTCGGCTTTTTCGACTTTTGGTTCCGGAGGCGGGGCTTGTTTTGGAGGACTTAAAAGGCTATCGGCGGCTGTGGTTGTTTTTTCAGATTTTATGGTCTCAAGGGAAGGGCGAACTTCCTCTTCACCCATCCTTTCCAACACCCTTCCCCCGGTGTCGGCTGCTTGTGTTTCCTTTAGTTCAGATGATTCAGCCCCGGTCTTTTCCTGAAGTTCAACGGTCGCTAAACGTTCGGTGGCTCTTTTGATATATTCCAGGGCAGTTTTATGCTCAGGCTGATCCTTCGGAATCATTTCCCACTTGGAGATGGCCATTTCATATTCACCCTCTTTAGCTAAGTTTACTCCCCGGGCCAAAAGGACTTCAGGCGGCGTAGGTTTGGGTAGAAGCAGATAAGTGGCCCATAATCCTCCTGACAGAAAAAGAATAATCAGGATGATTTTTCCCCAGGGGATACCTTTAGTAGTTGAGGGACGGGTAATTTTAGGGCGAATTTCTGCCGGAACCAGAGCCGGTTCTTCCTCCGGATGAGGGGCCTCAGGCAGTTCAGTTTCTTTAGGAATCGAAGCTTGTTTTTCTTCCGTAATAAGAGGTTCAGTGGGTTCAACTTCAGGAGCCGGAACTGATTCTTCCTCAGAAGGAAGAACCTTAGCCGGTTCAGGGGGGGCAGTTGTCTCTTCCTTGAACGTTTCAGGTGGGACAGCAATGGCTTCTTGCTCAGTTTTAGACAGGTGAAAGTAAAGGGTATATTCCCCAAGAAATATTACATCTCCATCAGACAGGTATGCATGAGAGATTTCGTTATCATTAACATAAGTCCCTTTGGCGCTTCCCAGGTCTTCGATAAGGCAACCACTGTCGGTTTTAATTATCCGGGAATGAAAGCGCGATACTTCTTCGCCCGGAAGGACAATATCATTTCCTTCATCCCGTCCAATCCGGGTAGCCCGGCTTTCGATGGGAAACTCAGCGATAAGTTCATCATCTTTCTTTATAGTTAGTCTGGCCATTAACCATCACAGTAGACAGTAGTTAGTATTTAGAGCCTATCTCAAAACCGATCCCAGCCGCGACCGCGTAGGAAGAGACTACTGGCGCCCTCTATCTATCGATCGTGGGTATCAGCCGCTCGCCCAGAGCGAAGCGGAGCGCGAGTCGGCTGGAGGCGGTGTTGGGCGCCACTGTGCCGACTAAAATCTTGCCCGACTTTCTCGAATGGCTTCGAGGATATCGAGTTTAGTTATCGGGAGCTTGACGCTCCGCACGTCAAAAGGCGATGTTTTGAGCGGTTGCTCTGGGCGAATGATGAACACTCGCCCATCTCGGCTTCTGAATTTGACCTGCCCTTCGGTTAAGGCTCTCTCCAATAAAGCCGAAAGCCGCTCTCGCACTTCAACGTAAGAGTAAACCATCATAGTTCTACCTCAATGACTTGAATACCTTCGCGCTTTGCAATGTCGATCAGTAACCGTTCAGCCACAGATGCACACAGATGAAACACGGAAAATCCGTGAGCCGTGTCCGTGATTAGGGTCTGTCCTTAGGCTGTAGGGACAACCCTTGTGGTTGTCCGTCTACGGAACGGACAGGGACAAGCACGGACAGGGACAAGCACGGACAGGGACAAGCCCTGTCCCTACACTTCCGCCTTCTGTCCTGTGTTATTTATCTGTGCTAATCCGTGCAGTATACCTGAACGGTTACGTCGATCATATATTGTCCAGGGTCTACTCCTTAAGGGTATTATACTTATTGGGAGCAAATGTGTCAAGAAAAATCGCTCACTGAAATAATTTCCTTGTATTTTTTGCCGGCTTGCGATATAATAACAGAACACAGAACATAGAACCCAGGTAATTATTCAGCCACTGATTGACACGGATTAGCACGGATAAAATAGAATGAGTTGTAACCGTTCAGCCACCAAGGCACGAAGACACGTGGCTGGACACTTACAAAAAAATCAGTGTTTCATCCGTGTAAATCTGTGGCTGAATAGTTACGAACCCAGATTACAGATCAGAAGCTGTGCTCTGTCTTCTGTCTTCTGTCTTTAGAAAGGAGGAGTATCTTTTGATTATTACTATTTTAGCGGCTGCCGTGGCCTTAGGGGTAGTCATCCTATTTCACGAATTCGGACATTTTATCATAGCCAAGCGTAATGGAGTCAGGGTGAAGGAATTCTCCCTCGGATTTGGCCCAAAGATAATCGGAATTACACGGGGAGACACCCTGTATCGATTATCTTTGGTGCCGTTAGGAGGTTATATCCGGATGGCCGGAGATAACCCGGATGAACCTTTGAGCGGGGAGGGATATGAATTTTTTGCCAAACCACCTTGGCCAAGAATCAAGATCGTCTTTGCCGGGGCAGCGATGAACCTTCTGTTGGCCGTCTTGGTTTACTGGCTGGTTTTTATGTTAGGCATCCCCAGCCTTCATATCACTAACCGGATAGGTAAGATTCAGGAGGGGTCGGCTGGGGCTAAGGCAGGTTTAAAAGCCGGAGATTATGTCCTCAAGATAAATGACCAAGAGATTGAAGATTGGACCGATATATCCGAATTAATTATTAAAGCTCCGGGTGAATCGCTTGAGGTGCTTATCTCCCGGCAAGGAGAAAAGTTGATGATTCAGCTTCCGGTAGAAAAAGATGAAGAGACCGGATTGGGTAGGGCGGGGCTGGAGCCTTTTCTTCCTTCTAAGATAGGCAGCCTGAAAGAAGGCTCCCCGGCTAAGGAAGGCGGTCTGCGGGAAGGAGATCTAATTACGGAGATTAATAGAAGACCTGTCAGCCAATGGGAAGAGATGGCTAATCTTATTCATCAGTTTCCGGATCAGGAGATAACTCTGGGGATAAAACGGGGAGAGGAGACCTTTACTATTCGGATCACGCCGGTAGCCGCGGAAGGTATGAATGAAAAAGGAGAGGCCATTAGGGTCGGACTGATTGGGGTCGGTCTTCCGATGATGGTTAAAAGATTTGGGCCGATAGAGGCCATGGTGCGGAGTGTAGAAGGCACCCTGAATGCCACTAAAACCGTGTTTTTTGTCCTTAGTCGATTAATCACCGGACAATTATCCGCCAAACTCCTGGCCGGTCCCTTAGGTATTGCCCAGATGGCCGGAGAACAGGCCCGAGGAGGTTTGGCCGCCTTCCTGGTTTTTATTGCCTTTCTTTCCGCCAATCTGGGAGTGCTTAATCTTCTGCCTATTCCTATCCTCGATGGAGGACATATCGTGTTTTTCGGGGTAGAGCGTATCAGGGGGAAAAAGCTGGATACTAAAGTTCATGAGTTCGCCCAACAGGTCGGCTTGGCTTTACTGGTGCTTTTGATGATTTATGTCACTATCAATGATGTCAGACGGACTGAATTCTGGCAAGAGTTTAAAGAGACATACCAGCAGTGGGTTGAGAGAGAATAAAAAGACAGGCTGAAAGATCGATTACTGCCTCACCTTAATCAGTAATATCCCCAAAATGTGCAATGAAAATAATAGTCAAAAATATTCAATAAAGAGGAAGAGACTTCATAAGAGATGACTAAACAAGAGTTTTACAATAAAATAAGTAACTCAAAAACAGATTTAATTAGCGACTTTTTAGATATACTCCATAGCAAAAAAATCCATTACTGCGTTATAGGAGGTGTGGCAATAAATGCCCATTGTGAACCATTACTTACTTTGGATTTTGATTGTGTAGTAATAGTAGAGGGGATAGAAAAGTTAAAAGAAGACCTAAAAAAAAGAAACTATCGAGTGAAGACGCATCCCCATACATGGGAGATTACCCATAAAGCATCGGATTTGAGACTGCAAATCCAACGCGATGAAAGATATCAAGAATTCTTAAAAAAAGCAGAAGTATGTAATCTATTAGGATACACTATGCGCCTTGCAGGGAAAGAGGATATTTTGCAAGGGAAGATTTGGGCTTATGAGGACTTAGAACGAAATGAATTAAAGCGGGCTAAGGACTTGTTAGATATAAGACGTTTAGTACAAAGATACCCAAAGTTAGAGAAATTGTTATCTGAAAAAATAAAAAGGAAGATTAAAGAGGAATAACATGAGACTCACCGGCTTTAGCCGTATAGTAACCTGGCTCCTTCTCGCCTAAATTCAAGATCCGGATCAATTGACCCGAAAGGCTGTAGATATCGATGGTCGCATTGGTCTTGGTGACCAGGCTGAAGGGAATCCAGTGAGATCAAGCTTGGGGATGATCCCACTTTCTTTTAGGCTTCTCAGCCACCAGGCAAATGCGAAGTCAAGATATCCACTATCCTGGCGGCCGCGTGGCCATCCCAGAGCTTGGGGCTTTGTCCCCTTTTTCCGCCACCTATCAGGATATTGCCTCCCTCCTGGATGATCCGTGCCTTATCCATACCCACCACCACATTTGTCCCTTCCCTCACCGTCACTGGTCTTTCTGTATTTTCCCTCAGGGTAAGGCAGGGAACCCCTAACACCGTGGTCTCTTCCTGAAGCCCCCCAGAGTCGGTCATCACAAACCTTGATTGACTGGCCAGGGCTAAACAATCGAGGTAGCCCAGGGGATCTATTAACATAAGATTCTTCATCCCTTCGGCCATTTCCCAGAGTTTAAACTTTTTGAGCTGTTTAGTGGTTCGGGGATGGATGGGAAAGACGATCTTAATTTTGGTCTGAAGTTCAGCCAGGGCCTCCAGAATGCCCTGGAGGGTCTCTTTTACATCCACATTGCTTGGTCGATGAAGGGTCAAAAGGGTAAAGCCCTGGGCTTCCAATCCCAGTTTTTCTAAGACGCCCCGTGATTTTATCCGGTCTATATTTTTCATCAGGGTATCGATCATCACGTTGCCCACAAAGAATATCTTTTCCTCAGGTATGCCTTCACGCCGAAGATTTTCATTGGCTTCTTCACAGGTGGTAAATAGATAATCGCTCAGAGAATCAGTGACTAATCGGTTGATCTCTTCGGGCATAGTCCGATCAAAACTCCTCAAACCGGCCTCAACGTGGGCCACCGGGATGAGAAGCTTTACCGCCACCAAGCTACAGGCCATAGTCGAATTGACGTCTCCTACCACTACGATTAAATCCGGCCTTTCCTTAAGGACTACCCGCTCAAACTCCATCATTATTCTGGCCATCTGTTCGGCATGGCTGGCCGAACCAACCCCCAAATACAGGTCTGGTTTAGGTATCCTTAGCTCCTCAAAAAATACGTCCGACATCATATCATCATAATGCTGACCTGTGTGGAGCAGGATGGGAGTAATCTCTCGGTGTTTTTTCATCTGATCCATTAGGGGGGCAATCTTCATAAAATTTGGTCGGGCACCAACTACATTTATAACTTTAAGCACTTGTGGTATACCTCCCGATATTTGGGGACGATTTTGGCCCAATCCCGGTGATTAACCATATCCCGCCGGGCTTCCACAGTCATCGCCTTTCTTCGGTCTTCATTGCCGATCAAATCAAGGCACTTTGAAACCAGATCATCTACCTCTTCTGCCTGAAAGAGAAGACCTGTCCGGCCATCTTTAACCAGTTCCTTGTTGCCGCCCACATCGCTGGCGATCACGGCCTTCTCCATAGACATCGCCTCCAGCAGCTTGAGGCCGGTTACCAGATTAGTCAGCGGCGTGCTAATTCGAGGGTAGACTAGGATATCAATGAGGGAATAATAGTCCAAGATCTGATCATGCGGCACCCGGCCGGTAAAGATAACCTCTTTACCTACCCCCAGGTCCATCACGGTCTTCTTTAGATTTTCCTCATCCTCGCCCCCCCCGATCAAGAGAAAACGGGTTTGGGGATATCTTTTCAAGATCTTGGGAGCCGCCCTGACCAGAAATTCCAGGCCTTCGAATTTAAAGAAGCTCCCGATAAATCCTACGACCAACCGGTGAGTTAAGCCATATTCTTCTAATAGAGGCCGCTTTTTAAGCCGGGGGTAAAACTTGAAGGTATCAACCCCGTTGGGAATGACCTCTATCTTTTCTTCATTCAGCCCTCTTTTTACCAAATTATCCTTTAACCCCTGGCAAATAGTCGTGATCATATTCACTCTTTTTAGTAACCCTAATTCAATCACCCCGGTTAAAAGGTATCTGAGCGACCCCGTCACGGATTTACCGCTTTCTACGGCCGCTTCCTCCCATAAGGCCCTGACCTCGTAGACGGTAGGGATCTGGTGCCTTTTGGCGGCATTTAGAGCGGGAGCGCCGCAAAGAACAGGCGAATGAGCGTGGACAATCTGAAAGGGATGTTTTTTTAAAAGGGCCAGGATATCATTCCGAAGGGATATCATTATAGCCATTTCAGTTAAGTAAGGGATGGTCTTGGGCGTGCTGAGTCGGGACCGATAGTAAGGAATTCCATCGACCATATCCATCTCTTCGGTCCCTTGGGTATGTTTAGGCGAGGTGATTACGGTCGGTGAAAGACCCAGTTTTTTCTGGAACTCCACGATATATTTGCTTCGAATACTATATCCCGTGAGATAATGGGGAAGTGAGTGATTTAATACGTGTAATATTTCCAACGCCTTATCCAATATAGTAGAGAGTAGACAGTAGTCCCTCCTGTCTACTGTCTCCTGATAAACCGGCGAATCCTTTTAATAAGATTCACCAGGGGGGAACTCAAAAAGGTCAGAAGATAATAGATGATCGCCCTGGGATTAAAGGGGCCGGATTTAATCGCCTTAAGGAATCTGGTTCTGGCTCCCTTTAAATCTCCCGCTTCAAAATACTCATAACCGTGCATAAAATAAAGCTGTCGCCATTTCTTTTTGATTAATTTGTCCCTTTGAGCCGGCTCCAGATACTTGACATGCCGGTTAAATACCAGGAATCTGGCCTCATAAAAGGCATCGATATTCTCGCTCAGGGTCCCGTGGTGGTCTCGATGTCTAACCAAAAGTCGGTCTACGTAGCCAATTTTATACTTCCTGGCTATCCTTAACCACAGATCGTGGTCTTCTGCCCGAACTAATTCCTGATCAAAGAAACCTACCTCCCCGTCATCTAAAAAGCAGCTCTTTTTAACCACCGCCGCCGAGGTGCAAATCAAATTTTGCATCAAAAGGGGCTGGAAGATATAACCGGTAAAACGTCGCCGAGGGGAGGCTATCCTCTCTTGCCATTGGGCTTCCTCTAACTCTGTCCAGTTTTCTCCAAACCGAACTACATTGGCATGAACCAGAGACACTTCCGGGTCATTTTCAAATACCTCCATTTGAAGGGCGAGCTTTTCAGGCAGCCAGATATCATCGGCATCAAGAAAAGCTACAAATTCACCCCTGGCCTCTTTGATTCCTTTGTTTTTAGCCGGAGAAGGACCGGCATTCTCTTGATGGATGTATCTAATTCTGTCCTGATAAGGTGCCAGCACCTCTCTGGTGTTATCGGTTGACCCATCGTCAACCACAATAATTTCGTAATCCTGAAAGGTTTGAGCCAGGACAGAATCTATGGCTTCAGGCAGGTAGGCGGCGGCATTATAGGTCGGGATAACTACACTTACTTTTGGCACTAATGTTTCTCCTTAGTATTTGAAAACCGAAGACGGCCCCAATAAACTCATTAGAATGTCCCCTTTATCAGGTAATATCTTGACGGTTTCTATTTATTCACTATTAATGGGGCCATAATTTAGACTTAAGGCTGGAGGCCAGGGTATAAAGAGGAGTGCCGTTTGGTGTCAACGGTGATTGTCTGAATAGATTATGGTTAAGATATGAGTTTACTGTGTCAAGAGATAAACCTGTTTCTCTCGCCACGCCTCCGGGAGTTCTCCACATATTCTGGGGACCAGCAAAAGCCCTTAATATACAAGAGCCGATTGGATCTTTTAATGGATCATCCATCATTCATCCCTCCTTTTCATGGCTTTTATCATAAGCTAAACATTCAGGCTTAATTCGGGATACAAGGATATCCTCCATAACATCACGGAATCCTCTGGTATTAATGAACTCCTGAAGGTATCTGGTAACCTCCAGTTCATGGATTATTTCCTCGTAGAGGTGTCTTGGCCATCTTATGGTAATTACAGTTACAGCAATAACCACCACAAGGAATAAAAACGCCATGATACACACCGCATAAAACTGATATTCGCCTGTCATCTTTGACTTGGCAATTACAAGGCCAATGATACCTTCTATTATAAGGAGTGCCAAGGCAAAGAATAATGAGAGGGTTCCGGATCTGAGTTAGTATCCCTCTTTTATTTTCTTTATCCACCATAACGCTGAAAACCTCTTACTTAGAACCTCTCCAGATAGAACTCAAGAATCTAAAAAATTGGACCACAAAGGGAAGAGGATCCTCCCAGGCCAAAATGGCATACTCTCGCTTACCCTTCAGGGACTTTAGCCATTCCCCAACCGTTATCTCTTTACGGGCCAGATAGCCCTCCTGGCGTGAGAAAACCGTATACAAATCCTCTCTTATATCTATCCACTTAACCGGTTCCTGTTGGAGGGCATTATCCAATCTTGGCTTGTTTTTTATGGGGCTATCCAGGCACTCGGAGTAGGCCAGGAATTCCATATTCATTCCCAAGGCGGCTGAGAGTCTGGTTTCCGTGGTCGATCGAGCATTTATCTCAATCAATTTAAGCCGGCCATCTCTTGGGTCCCGCTGCACCTCCGGCTCGGCCAACCCCCAAAACTTAAGTTTAGTAAGAACCTCCAGGACAAAATTAACTACTTCCGGCTCCCAGATGGTCTCACATACACAGGCATTCCCATAAGGGCTGGGTGAAAGGCGTATCTTTTTGTAACAGGATATGGCGGCCGGTTTTAAATTTCGATTAAAATAGGTGTAGACCAGATACCTCTCTTTACCCGGAATTTCCTGTTGCAGGACTACTTCTTCCCCTGCCTCGGTGGCCTTTTTATATAATTCAATCAACTCTTGGGCCGAATCGGCCTTGAAGATTTTAACCCCGAACTTTTGTTTAAAGGTCCTGGAATTGACTGGTTTAACAATGTAAGGGTATTGGAGTTTCTGGCTTAATGCGGCCACTTCTGATATATGCCTGGGAAAATATGTCCGGGGATGCTCTACCCCTATTTCTTGCAATGTCTGATAAAAATACTTCTTGTTTACCAACTTCTCTACTATCTCCAGGTCAGCGATAGGGAAACGGAAATATTTTTCCAGTTCAGGCCTATGTCTTAAGATTACCAGAAGGGGTGTATCTCCGGTGACAAATAAGACCGGTTTAGGGGTTAATTTTTCCCCTACACCGGCCAGAAACTCTATAAATTCAGCCTCGGCTTTAAACTCAGGAGAGATAACCTTAGTCCCATATCTGGAGTAAAAGGTAATATCTTTAGGATCGGGATTAACAGATAATACAGGCACGCCTGCCCGGCCTAAATTGAGGATGACGCCATAGCCGTTTGGTCCTCCATCATTAACTACTACTGCTGTTGGTTTTTCTATTTCTGCCTCCTCCGCCTCTCGGCGGCGCATTCCGGTATTCACCTTAAGTAATGGTTAGCGTAACTATTCGACCTGTGAAATAGGTTTAAATAAAATGCAAGAAACTTCCCATAGACATAGATATTCAAGCTCTACTATTACTAACAACAGGTCGCTCCTACGGAGCTGCAAATATATTGCCTTTGCGAAATACTACAAACAGATTGCTCCTATGGAGCTTTATTCAGGTTAGCTCCAGAGGAGCGATATGTTTGTAGAATATATCTCTCATAAAAAATTAGCTCCAGAGGAGCGATCTGTTTATTCTCTTTCTCACCCTAATTGGGGGATATTTGTATAAACCTATTTCACAGGTCGTAACTATTCAGCCACCAAGGCACGAAGGCACAAAGTGTTGTGCCACTTATTAAAATGTATGTGTCGTAGAGAGCCACAGAGCAGAAAAGTTTTTAACTACTGCTTTACTGGGCTACGGCTCTGCCGGGCTATTAAAGAATAATTCTTATAATCTTCGTGTCTTAGTGTCTTCGTGGCTGAATAGATACTGGTTAGCAATATAACAGCTAAAAAGGAAGCTGTCAAGTGAAATCAGAACCTTACGAGGGGCCTCATCTGCTTATTTTTTCAACAGAGGAAACCCCATCTTTTCTCGCTGTTCCAAATACGCCTGAGCGCATCGTCTGGCCAGATTACGAACGCGGGCAATATAACCTGTCCGTTCGGTAACACTGATGGCCCCCCTGGCCTCAAGGAGATTAAAGACATGGGAGCACTTGATCACGTAGTCATAAGCCGGTAAGACCAAATTCGCCTCCACCACCCGGTGGGCTTCTGCCTCGTATTGCTCGAAGAGTTTGAGCAGGAGGTCAACATCCGCCACTTCAAAGTTATAAGTTGAGCCTTCCACTTCACTTTGATGGTGGACATCACCATAAGTAATATCTCCAGCCCAGATAAGGTCAAAGACAGAGTCCTTTTCCTGGAGATACATGGCAATTCGCTCCAGACCGTAAGTCAATTCCACGGAAACAGGATGAAGATCGATCCCCCCGACCTGCTGGAAATAAGTAAACTGGGTGATCTCCATTCCATCCAGCCAGACTTCCCAGCCCAGGCCCCAGGCGCCCAGCGTAGGTGATTCCCAATCATCTTCTACAAACCGGATATCATGCTCTTGCGGATTAATGCCCAGCTTGACCAGACTTTCCAGGTAGGTCTCCTGGATATTAGCTGGTGAGGGCTTAATAATCACTTGATATTGGTAGTAGTGTTGCAGCCGATTGGGATTTTCTCCGTAGCGTCCATCGGTGGGTCTTCTGGAAGGTTCTACGTAAGCCACCCGCCAGGGTTCAGGTCCAATAACCCGCAGGAAAGTAGCTGGATTAAATGTCCCGGCGCCCACTTCCAGATCGTAGGGCTGACCAATGAGGCAACCTGCCTCAGCCCAAAAGGATTCTAACTTGAGGATAATCTCTTGAAAGTTCATAGCGTCTTTAATCAGAAGTAACCGTTCAGCCCCTAAGGCACAAAGACACAACCTCGATCCTCGATGCTCGATGCTCGATCCTGGATCTTGGATGCTCGATCCTGGATACTGGATCTTTTACCAGCATCGAAGATCGAGCATCGAGCATCCAGCATCGAGCATCCAGCATCATGTGGTGAACGGTTACGATTATTCGTAACTACTCAAAACTAAGTTAAGCAGTTAGTTGGGAGACAAAGCAAAATTCCCTCTCCCCTGATGGGAGAGGGATAGGGTGAGGGTGAAATTGGCGGGCAATATTATTACTCTTGTTATTTCACCCTCCCCTAACCCCTCCCATCAAGGGAGGGGAAGCTCTTATGCCGACGCTGTCAGGACAAAAGGAGATGAAACTTAACCCATAGCACTATAATCTGTAATGAGCTTACTTTTTCAACTTGATTTTGAGTAGATACGATTATTCTTAGAATATTAGACTTCATCACCGATTATCTGAGGAGTTCCAGGGATTTACTACCCCTGCCTATCGTAATCCATTCGCAATCGGTAGCTAATGCGCTTACTGGCCTCCACCTGTGGCTGATCATAGGGATTGACTCCCCGAAGCAGGGAGGCATAGACCGCCAGGTAGTGAAAGAAGGCCAGGAGTGAGCCTACCTCTTCCGGCGTGATCTTGTCCACGTTAATTCCCGCATAGGGTATCCCTTTATCTTCGGCGTCGGCCTTGGTGCCTTCATATTCAAACCGAAGGGCAGCCGATAAGGGAATTCCGGATAGATTGCCCAGGGTATGGTCTCCTAAAGGTATCTCAGCCAGATCAGTGGGAACGCGGGTAATAAGCTCAGTATGTGTTTGCTCAGCCGCAATTACAAAGAACCCGACCACATTCTGCCGTCCCCCAAAGAATCGCTGATTGGTATGATGTTGAGATTCCGGGGCAAAGCTGCCGTAGATAGTTTGTCCCCGGCCTTCTTTACAGGAGCTTTCGTGGATGAGCTGGACCAGAAGGGTATTGAACCCGATTAACTGAAGGGAGTAAATAGGGGCGAATATCTCGCTATATCCAGCCTGATCAAGCAGATAGAGAAAGGAAGCCACCTTAAGGGCCGGATTATCCTCTATTCCGACCGAGGGATGACATTGTTGATACATCTTTTGGGCGCCGGCTTCGATCCCTTCAATATCTATTCCACAAAGGATGGCCGGAAAGTAGCCGCAGGGGGTTCGGCCGGAGAAACGTCCACCAATTGGTTCGGGGATAACTAAATAGTCCAGTCCTCTCCGAACGGCAATTTGATAAAGGGCCCCCTTTCCTTCCGAGGTAATAGGGAGCATGGTATAACCCTCAAAGGCGAAAAGATCTTCCAGAACTCCAACGGTATTACCGGATTTACTGATAGGAATAATCAGGGTCTCTTCAGGACCGAAATTTTCTTTAATATAGTCAACAAAGTCAGGATCCATGGTAGAAAGAATCTCCACCTGCTTTGGGGATCTGTAAATAGCTAAGGCCTTGTAGAAGGCCCAAAAACTGGTAATAGATCCGCCATTACCAATAAGTAATATTTTGCTGAAATGGTTATATGGGGCGGCCATCTCTTTTAGCTGAGCCAGATCAGGCTGATACTGGGCAAAGGCCGGCACCCCGGCTGTCTTGATTCGATCAAGTGGGACTTGATGATAATCAAGGCCCTGTTTTCCCGAATATAGATCGATTTTCATAGATGTTTTCCTTCCTCAATAATTGATAACTACTCTTCCCACTCTCCTTCTCCGGTATACCCGCACATTCCCACTCGTGGGGAATTAACGACCGGCAGAAGCATATCTTCACCGCACTTATGCTTTTTAGCACACTTGTTGCACAGCCATCCTTTGCCTGCCCAAATACAATCAACACAGACTTGCGTGGCCGGTTTTCCACAAGACCCACACATTATCAAAGGAGGATTATTCCTGGCCATAAGCCGGATGGACTCATCACTCACTTGGCCCTCTCGTTCTGAGACGACCTTGAGAGAAAGTTCGGTAGTAGAGCCAAAGTCATATTCGTGGTAGAACTTCATCCCGGGAGAAAGCGCCTCACCCAGCGTTACCTCCAGACCTCCCTCGTCATCATAGTTTACCCCTTCGATGGTAAAGGCGCTCAGGTGCCCACAGCATTCCAGCCAAATATTTCTGAGAAAACCGTCCAGGTCTCCCAGGGTGGCCTTAGCCGGCACTTCGAGATGCATCCAATATTCCGGTAAGTCGTGTCCCTCAACTACAAGATGGAAGAGTTTTGTCTTTTGCAGCTTCCCTCCGGGCGATAATATTTCAGAAGCTACCTTTCTTTGTTCGCACGACTTCAGATGTTTAGTCATCCCTCCCTTGCTGAAGGTATTTTCACAAAAACCACATTTCCCCTCTGATTCCTGTTTACCCATTTGATACCACCTCCTCAAATAAACTTTGCCCATATCCTCTCAATAAAGGGAGGTAACTAGGGCTTTGTCAAGTTAATATTTGTAGGTAAAGTTTCTCCTGAAAATGTTTCTTTTTTGTCATTCCCGCCCTTGCTTCTGTAGGGGTAACCCCTGATTTAATCAGGGGCAGCGGGAATTCATACTCAGACAACTCTGGATTCCTGCTCCTGCTTTCGCAGGAGTGACATTCTTTCGCAGGAATGACACATCGGGCATTTTCATCGCCCTTTTACCAATTACTGACCTCCCCCGAAATATTGATTAAGATACCTCTGCCCTGCTATTCTATCATAAGGCGGGTATATTATATCCCAATGAAGGGCAAAAAGCAAGATTTTTTTATCTCAAAAAGGCTTCAGGAAGTGGCAAAGGGCGTAGAGAAAAGTCAAAATAAAGCAGCTTGACAAATCATGGGATTTATACTATAGTTGATCTCAGTGAGTGGTCTTACCAGAGGAGTGATTATAGGTGAATCCCAAAAGGAGAAAAGGAGGCAACTAATTATGGAAGTTATTCTTAGACAGAGAGTAGAAGGCCTGGGTGACCGGGGACAAGTAAAAAAGGTGGCGGCAGGGTATGCCAGAAATTTCCTCATCCCCAGGGGCATGGCTGTTAAGTCTACGCCAGCGGCTATGAAAGAGTTGGAGCAGGAGAAACGAATTGCCCTTTCCCAGGCTGAGCAGGAACACGAGATGGCCCTGAAATTAGCCGACAAACTGAGTAAATTCACCCTGATGATCAGCAGGTCGGCCGGGGAAACAGACCGGCTTTTTGGTTCGGTCACCAGCAACGATATTGCCGAGGCCCTGGCTAAACATGAGATACAAGTTGATAGAAAGAAAATCGAGATGGAACACCCCATAAAGGTCCTGGGCGAATACACCGTGCCGGTAGATATCCATCGTGGAGTCAGGGCAGGGATAAAGATTAAGGTAGTCAAAGAGGAATAATGGCTCAGGTAATCGGTGATCAGGTAATCGGTTATGAGGGGGCAGGCTATGGGCAAAGGAGAACCGATAACTGATCAGCGATTACCTGGTTACCTAAGTAGTTACGGAGGGGGGTAACTATTCAGCCACTGATTAACACGGATTAGCCCGGATAAATAGCAGATAACAGAGGACAGAGGTCAGAGTAGGGGCAACCCCTTGTGGTTGCCCAACCCAAGTAGGTGCAACCCCCTGTGGTTGCCCAACACAAGTAGGGGCAACCCCTTGTGGTTGCCCAACCCAAGTAGGTGCAACCCCCTGTGGTTGCCCAACCCAAGAAGGGCAGGCACAGGGGCCTGCCCCTACAATAAACACCTTACGGACACGAATCACGGACACGGTTCACGGATTTTTCAGTGTTTCATCTGTGCAAATCTGTGGCTGAATAGAGTTACCAGAGTGGAATATACGATGGATCAATCTGATGTCTCTTACCTGGAGCGGATTCCGCCCCAATCACTGGAAGCAGAGGTATCTGTGCTGGGTGCCATGATGATGGACGCCGGAGCCATCCCTGAAGTGATCGAACTCCTTCCGGTAGATAGCTTTTATAAGGATGGTCACCGGCGAATATATGCGGCCATGGTCGAATTGTTTGAGCGAAATGAACCGGTGGATCTTACTACCCTGACCAATCGGCTTCGAGATAAGGGCGAATTGGAAAGCGCCGGAGGCGCCGCAAATCTGGCCTCAATCCTAAACAGTGTTCCTACCGCCGCTAATGTGACCTATTATGCCAGGATTGTCTTTAAAAAGTTCCTCCTGAGAAGACTAATTGCTACGGCTACTGAGATCGTGGGGATGGGATACGCTGAAGAGAAAGAAGTAGACCTGGTTCTTGATCAGGCAGAACAGTTGATCTTTGACATTGCCCAGCGAAAGGTTTCCAGGGGGGTTATCCCTGTAGCTGATATGCTCCACGATTCCTTTGAGGCCATCGAAAAGCTCTATGCCCACAAGGAGCACGTTACCGGAATAGCCTCTGGTTTCAGGGATTTTGACCTCAAGACTTCCGGCTTTCAGAAATCAGACCTCATTATTATTGCCGGCCGACCTTCCATGGGAAAATCATCGCTGGCCTTGAATATTGCTCAGCACGTGGGGATCAGAGAGGCTACCCCCGTAGCCCTTTTCAGCCTGGAGATGAGCGCCAATCAACTGGTGCAGCGGATGTTATGTGCCGAGGCTCGGGTAGATGCTCATCGTCTCCGGACCGGTTACCTTTCTGAATCTGATTGGCCTAAACTAACTACGGCGGCCGGGGTTTTATCTCAATCAAAGATATTTATTGATGACACCCCGGCTATTACTGTCCTTGATGTCAGGGCCAAAACCAGACGTCTTATGGCCAAAGCACCCCTCGGATTGATCATTATTGATTACCTTCAGTTGATGCAATCCAGACGGGAGTTTGATTCCCGGCAGCAGGAGATATCGGAGATTTCGCGTTCCCTTAAGGCCCTCGCCAGGGAGCTGAACATCCCGGTTATTGCCCTTTCTCAGCTTTCCCGGGCCGTGGAGACCAGAAGTGATCGCCGGCCCCAATTAGCTGATCTGCGTGAGTCCGGGGCCATAGAACAGGATGCAGATCTGGTGGCCTTTGTTTACCGGGAGGAGTACTATAAACCTACCCCAGAAAATGAAGGTATTGCGGAAGTTATTATCGGCAAGCAACGAAACGGCCCGGTCGGAACCGTGAAATTAGCCTTTATCAAAAAATATACCCGATTTGAGAACCTGGCTAAAGTCGAGGCGGAGAAGTTAGCCGCTTAATTAGTCTGGTACTCTGGTATTTCCCAGCCTACCCATTTTATGAGACACCAGGCTACCCATCACCAGATCGATATCCTCTTTTGAATGCGTGGCCATCAGGGTCAGACGAAGTCTAGATTTTCCTCTGGGAACTGAGGGAGGCCGAATGGGAAGGACAAGGATACCGTCCTGATAAAGCCTGGCGGCTGCTTTCAGGGTGGCTTGAACCTCCCCCAGGATAAGGGGGATAATGGGGGTCTCACTTTTGCCCGAATTAAGGCCGGCTCCCGTAAGTTGCTGTCTGAAATAGTTTGTATTCTCCCATAGTCTCTCGATAATATCCGGCTGCTCCCTGATTATTCTCAGGGCGGCTAAGGCCGAAGCGGCCGTGCCAAGGGGAAGAGCTGTAGAATAGATGTAAGACCTGGCCTTGTTTCTCAGATATTCGATCAAGGTCTTAGAGCCGGCGGCAAACCCTCCTGCGCCAGCCAGGGCCTTGGAAAGGGTTCCCATCTGAATATCTATTTTATCCTCAAGGCCAAAATGGGAGGCAGTGCCTCGGCCTCCTTGGCCAATAACTCCGGTCGCATGGGCATCGTCAACCATAAGAAGACAATCGTATCTTTCAGCTAATTTCGCTATCTCCGGAAGGGGGGCAATGTCGCCGTCCATACTGAAGACCCCGTCAGTCACAATAAGACGGCGGCCGTATCCCCGCTCTTTGAGCAGGATTTCCTCTAATGCCTCCACCTCCCGGTGGGGGTAAACCCGGAACCCGGCCCCACTTAGCTTGGCCCCATCAATAAGGCTGGCATGGTTTAATTTGTCCAAAAGAACGAGATCGCCTTTTCCGACCAGGCTGGGGATAATTCCTGTGTTGGCCGCATAACCAGAGGGAAACAGAAGGGCCGCTTCAACGCCTTTAAAGGCAGCGATCTCTTCTTCTAATTCCCGATGCAGCCTGTAGGTGCCCGAAATAAGAGGAGAAGCGCCGCTACCCGTCCCAAATCGTTCGATGGCCTCCTTGGCTGCCTCCCTTACTCGGGGATGATGAGTCAGGCCCAGATAATTATTGGAGCAGAAAAGCAGAAATTCCCTGCCCTCGATCTTAATCCGATGAGAGAGCGACTGCTCTTCAATAACCCTTGCCCGCCTGTATAATCCCTCTTTCTCCAGACGGCTTAATTCTTCTGATAGTTCAGGGTCTATCTTCATTTATGCCTTATAGCAAAGGACGGAAAGGACAGAAAGGACACAAAGGACACAAAGGACGGAAAGGACACAATCGATCATCGATTACCGATCACCGATTACTGATCACCAATCACCGATCACCAATCATCGATTACCGATCACCGATTACCGATCATCGATTACCGATCACCGATTACCGATCACCGATTACCGATCATCGATTACCGATCACCGATTACCGATCACCGATTACCGATCACCGATTACCGATCACCGATTACCGATCACCGATTACCGATCACCAATCACCAATCACCGATCACCAATCATCGATTACCGATCACCGATTACTGATCACCAATCACCGATCACCAATCATCGATTACCGATTACCGATCACCGATTACCGATCACCGATTACCGATCACCAATCACCGATCACCGATCACCAATTACCGATCACCGATCACCAGTCACCAATCACCGATTACCGATCACCGATTACCGATCACCAATCACCGATTACCGATCATCGATTACCGATCACCAATCACCAATCACCGATCACCAATCACTGATTACCGATCACCGATTACCGATCACCGATTACCGATCACCGATTACCGATCACCGATTACCGATCACCGATTACCGATCACCGATTACCGATCACCGATTACCGATCACCGATTACCGATCACCG
>JBFMHI010000040.1 GCA_040753085.1 bacterium
GCAAAAGTATAGTAACACCAGAAGGTCTAAAAAACAACCTTCAAAATACAAGGGGCGTATTGTCTCTTCGGCCAAAACTGTTACCACTTTTTAGGGCTGTTTCTGACCGAAATGAGACAATGCCAATATATTTTGTGTTTATCCGTGTTCAATCTGTGTTAATCTGTGGCTTTATATCTTGAATTTCCTGCAAAAGTTTGCGACCTCTACGGTTATAGATTACAAGCAATTCCCTCCAAACCTGAAAGGTTTAAATTTTACATAACCACAGGTAAAACCTGGGGAAGGCGAAACAACTACGAACATCTCAACCCTGAAAGGGTTGAATTATATGCGATGGATAATATTCGACCCTTGCAGGGTCGAATGTTGCGATTTATTTCCGTAGATTACATCTACGGCTATTTAAAATTCGACGCTTTCAGCGTCAGTAGTCTACAACCTAACCATACAGGTCGAAAGTTTGGTGAAAATAATCTGTGAAATCTGTGGTTTTTCTTTTACCCGGCTAAGTAGTTACTGTTTCAGCTCACCATTTTGAGCTAATTCCACCACGGTCGCTCCCCAACCACCGAATTCGGGTGAGGCATCAGCAAAGTAAACTACCTGAGGATGTTTTTTTAATTCTTGGCGGACAAGATACTTTAGCTTGCTTTTGCCCTTACCATGAATAATTCTCAGCTTGTTAAGCCTCAGGTCAATGGCATTCCTGATAAATTCCCGGATCGTATCCGGAATCTGCTGGGGGAAAAAACCATGAAGGTCAAGGACGTCTGTGACGATAAAAACCTCCGCCAGACCGCCCTCAGCTTCGTCAGTCAGTTTATCTTGTTCATTGTATCGCTTATATTCTTCCTCAAAGTTTGGGGTAAAGAGACCGCTCCCCAGCTTGGATTCAATCTCTGAGAAAGTAAAGAACCTGCCTTCTTCGATCTCAAGGGGATCAAATCTAATCGGGCCATCATAAATAACCTTAAAGGCACTCACCAATTCCGATTCACGTTCACTCTCCCAGATATAATCATATAAATGGGCCAGCTCTACTTCCTTGATACCCAGTTCCTCCTCCAGTTCTCGACAGCCCCCCTTCCTGAAATCTTCGCCAGGGGCAAGATGGCCGCCCACCGAGGTATCCCATTTGCCGGGCTGAATGTCCTTGGTTTGAGAGCGTTTCTGGAGATATAGCTCGCCCCTCGAATTAAAGACCAACACGTGGGCCACCCGATGGAGCAAGCCTGGACCACTGTGACATACCTGGCGTGATGTCTGACCGATAATATGGCCCGCCCGATCAACAATATCAAAGAGTTCCTTATCCCGGTTATCCATTTGTGGTCAGAGGTCAGAACTCAGAACTCAGATAACATCTATTATCGGTTATCTGTGTTCTGTCCTCTACTTACAAAGTAACTATTCAGCCACAGATGCACACAGATGAAACACGGAAAATCCGTGAGCCGTGTCCGTGATTCGGGTCTGTCCTTAGGCTGTAGGGACAACCCTTGTGGTTGTCCGTCTACGGAACGGACATGGACAAGCACGGACAGGGACAAGCCCTGTCCCTACACTTCCGCCTTCTGTCCTGTGTTATTTATCCGTGCTAATCCGTGTTAATCAGTGGCTGAATAAGTTGCCTTACAAATAAGAATGCACGATCTGAGCGGCTCTTTTTACAGCGCCGGGCTGACCTAACGTCCCCACTACGCTGGCCAAGTCCTCTCGCATTTTCTCTCTTTGGTGTTGATTAGATAGAAGATCAAGGGCCAAAATAGATATCTTTTCCGGATTGGCCTCCCGTTGAAGGAGTTCCGGAAGTATTTGCCTTTGAGCAATAATATTAGGCATGCCCACATAAGGTAACTTCAAAAGAGAGCGGGCCAGAAAATAGGTGAGATAAGATGTCCGGTAGATAATAATCATCGGGATACCCAGACAAGTTGCTTCCATAGTGGCGATACCCGAAGAGGTAATAAGTAAATCGCAGATGCTGAGGGCGTCGTATATCTTGGCCCCGATAATTTTAACAGGCAGACTCGGGGGACTGGAGAATGGAGGCTGAGGACTATCGAGCTTATTTTCAATAATGGTCACAGGCCATCCCAGGGCTTGACTAATAATCTTTTCCCGGTAGACCGGATCAGCGATCGGAAGAACGAATTGAACCTCTTCCCGCTGCTTGAGCATTATCTTCACTACTTCCATGAGGATGGGAAGATGATTCTTGACCTCCTGGTATCTGCTTCCCGGAAGAAGGCCCACCACCGGCTTGAGGGGATCAAGTCCGAGAGATCGAGAGGCTTCCTCAGGTGGAAGAGTGGCCCGGACCGTATCGACAAAAGGATGGCCGACGAAACTGACTTTGGCCCCCACCTGTTTGTAGGCGGCTTCTTCGGTTTTTAAAGTGGCGATAACATGGGTAATGAGATGGGCGATCTTTTTTGCCTTCCAGCTTCCCCAGAGCCATATCTGGGGGGCAAAGTAATAAAGGGTAGGAATAGACTTTTTTCGGGCCAGTTTAGCCAATTGCAGGTTGAATCCCTGATTATCTATTAAAACTATGGCCTTAGGTCTTCTTTCCTCTATAATTTTTCCTAATTTGGTGTAAAGTTTGCTTAAAGTCGGCAAGAACCTGAAGGCCTCGATCAGTCCTACTGAGCTTAAATGAGTCGTCTCCGAGATGAGGTCTACGCCCGCCTGTCTCATTCTCACGCCGCCGGTGCCAAAAATGTTGACACCGGGGTCTAATTGGCGAAGGGCCGCCGCTAAACTTGCCCCATGGAGGTCACCCGAAACCTCTCCCGCCACTATCATAACCGAGGGAGTCATGGTATCCTGCATCCTCCCTCGTCAAAGAAATGAATCTTGTCGCGGTTAAAATCAACGGCTATCTCTTCTCCAATTTTGAGACCAGAATGGCTGTTTGTTACGGTGGCCAGGGATAATTCGCCTATTCTCAGGTAGAGGTTGCTTTTTGAGCCTAAAGGTTCAACTGATTCCACCCTGGCCTTGAAGGGGCCCCCTGGTGTGCATTGGATATCCTCCGGTCTAAAGCCAAAGGTAATTTCTTTACCTAAATAATCTCTGAGGTCTTTATCAATCTTTATGGATAATCCATTTGCCTTCAAATACAGTCCATCCGGTTGCTGTTTGACCGAGGCCGGCAAAAGGTTCATGGGAGGGCTGCCAATAAAAGAGGCCACAAATTTATTGGCCGGCTGGTCATAAAGATTGAGGGGGTCGTCTACCTGTTGGAGGCGGCCCTCGAAGAGGATGGCAATACTATCACCCATAGTCATGGCTTCAACTTGATCGTGAGTCACATAAATCATAGTAGCCTCTAACCGACGATGAAGCTGCACCAGATTTCTTCTCATTTGGACCCTTAATTTAGCATCTAAATTACTCAAGGGCTCATCAAAAAGAAAGACCCTGGGTTTTCGAACAATGGCCCGGCCTAAAGCCACTCTCTGTCTTTCACCTCCAGAAAGGGCCTTGGGCTTTCTGTCCAATAAATCCTCCAAGCCAAGCATCTGGGCCGATTCGATCACCCTTTGCTTGATTTGAGATTTAGGATACCCCCGCATCTTAAGGCCGAAGGCCATATTCTTATATACGCTCATATGGGGATACAGGGCGTAGTTTTGAAAGACCATGGCAATGTCTCTATCCTTAGGAGGGACTCGATTAACTAATTTATCATCAAGATAGATCTCTCCTTCGGTTACCTCCTCCAGACCGGCAATCATCCGAAGGATGGTTGATTTCCCACAACCGGAAGGACCTAACAGGACCAAAAACTCTTTGTCTTTGACCGTCAGGGTAATATCCTTAACCGCTGGTATGTGCTGGCCAGGGTATATCTTGGTTGTTCCTTTTAAGGCCACCTTAGCCATAGCTGCCTCCCTAAGGTATCTTTTCAATAAATTACTTTTCTCTTCCCCTAACGCCGATTACCAGATGAAGGTAAAGCCCATTAATCCGCACAGGCAAGTAAATTGCTTCTTCTCTAATTTCCACTTGCATAAAAACTTATCTCTCTTCCATTGAATTCATTTCATCTCTTTCTGTTACGATTTTAACATACTTGCATGGCCAATGTCAATAAAAAAACATAGGTAACTATTTAGGCAGATAGACTGAAGACTGAAGTCCAATCATCTCCTCTCCGCATTTATTCCTAAAACTCGATGTTCAAGTTTTTGGGACGGTTCATAACCGTCCCACATATTTTATGTTTATCCGTGTCCAATCTGTGTTAGTCTGTGGCTTTATATCTTGAATTTTCTGCAAAAGTTTGGTTAGAAAAAGCACTTACAGAGCAAATAATTGGGTCAGCAATATGAAGTTTATAGGCATTTAGGCCCTGGCTTATTATAGTCAGCCTACGAAGAATGCCTTTGGCATGAACTCTATTTGCGTGGTCTAAATTTTGAACGACAAAGACCTAATTAAGAGACTTGTCCTTTAGATCTTTCTCAGTGTCTCTGTGTCTCCGTGGTGAAGTGAACGGTTACAACGATTTTTAGGTTTACAAATCGGCCAGGATGTGCTATTATTTTTT
This sequence comes from bacterium, assembly GCA_040753085.1. Lineage (NCBI taxonomy): Bacteria > bacterium. The sequence continues at coordinate 4,562 of JBFMHI010000040.1, forward strand.
ATATGTCCAAAGTAGATATTAACTCCATCTTACCCTTTGTAACCAGACCCCTTCGCTATCTGGGAGATGAACTGAACAGCATTCACAAGGATCATTCTCAGGTGGATATCTCTGTGGCTCTAGCTTATGCGGACACCTACGAGATTGGTCAATCTCATTTAGGGCTAAAAATACTTTACGAAGTCCTGAACCGACAGCCGGACGTGGTGGCTGAAAGGGTTTATATGCCGTGGTTTGATGCCGAGGAGATAATGAGAGAAAAGAGGCTGCCTCTCTTTAGCCTGGAATCAGCCGCCCCTATCTCGGAATTTGATATCTTAGGCTTTTCCCTCCAGTATGAGATGACTTACACCAATCTCCTGACTATGCTGGAGTTAGCTCAAATCCCTCTTAAATCTTCAGAGCGGGATGATTCTCATCCTCTGGTCATTGCCGGAGGCCCCTGTGCTGCCAACCCCGAACCTTTAGCTGAATTTATTGATTTCTTTTGTTTGGGGGAAGGTGAAGAACTTATCCTGGATGTGGTGGAGGTCTATCGCCAGCACCGGCGAGAACGGCGGCAGAAACTCTTCTCCAGGTTTGCCGGAGTGCCGGGTATCTATGTCCCTTCGCTCTATGAAGTAACTTATCACCCGGATGGAACCATCCGCAGCTTTAGACCTAAAGATAACCAGACTCCGGCACGAATCAGAAAGCGAACCATAACGGATTTAGATTCAAGCGTATACCCTGTCAACCAAATTGTGCCTTACGAAGAGACCATCCATGACCGGGCGGTGCTTGAGATATTTCGGGGCTGCACTCAGGGATGCCGTTTCTGTCAGGCCGGAATGATCTATCGACCGGTTAGGGAACGCTCCCTGGCCAGGCTCTGTCAGCAGGCCCTGGAGGTTATCGACCAAACCGGATACGAGGAAATATCTCTCCTGGCTTTGAGCATCAATGACTACACCTGTATTAAAGAATTAGTCTCCTGGTTAATCACCAGATTTAAAGATAGGGGGGTATCTACTTCGCTTCCTTCCCTCCGGGTAGATCCAAAGATCAAGGCCCTGGCTGAGCAGATAAAAGAGATCAGAAAGACCGGCCTGACTATTGCCCCGGAAGCCGGCACAGAACGGCTCAGGCGCGTCATCAACAAAAAGATTAAAGAGGAAGAGCTTTTTGAAACAGTCAGAGGGGCCTATCAACTGGGCTGGAGGTTAATAAAATTATACTTTATGATTGGCCTGCCCACGGAAACTGAGGAAGATTTAGAAGGTATCCGCCACCTGGTCAGGAGGCTCAAAAAGGAGGGGGGAAAGGACCTCAAGGTCAGTATAAGCTGCTTTGTGCCTAAACCTCACACCCCCTTTCAATGGGTAGAGCAGATCGCCTTGTCCGAAGCCGAAGCCCGTCTCAAGTATTTCAAATCCAACCTGAATGGCCGGGGGCTTCATCTAAGCTGGCACGAGCCTGAGCTTAGTCTGCTTGAGGGTGTCTTTGCCAGGGGCGACAGAAGATTGGCGCAAGTGTTAATGCGGGCTCAGGCGGGCGGAGCCAGATTTGATTCATGGCCGGACCATCTCAGGTTTGATATCTGGGAACGAGCCTTTGCCGAATCCAACTTAGACCCTTGTTTCTACGCCAATCGCCCCAGAAGGCGTGATGAAATTTTGCCCTGGGACCATATCGATATGGGCGTAGACAAGGAGTTCCTCCGGGTGGAATACGAGCAGGCTGCGGCCGGGGCCTTCACCCCTGACTGTCGGGATGGGGAATGCCACAGGTGTGGGGTTTGTGGGGATGATCTAAAACCCGAGATTCAGGTTCAGGAGGTCCAGCCGCCGCTTTCCCGGGAAGAGGCCAGTCCTCGCCTCTTCCCTCAAGAAACCAGGTATAGGGTCAGAATAAAATATGCCAAAGGGGAAGAATTAAAGTACGTCTCGCATGGGGCGCTCACCCGAGCTTTGAGACGGGCCATAAGCAGGGCCCGCCTCCCCATCGCCTTCTCTGAAGGATACAGCCGATTACCCAAAATAGCCTTTAGCCCGCCTTTGCCTGTCGGCCTGACTTCAGAAGCAGAATTTATGGATTTGCAATTGAGCCGGCCGCAAGATATATCTACTCTCAGGGATAATCTGCAACAAGGCCTTCCGCCTGGCCTGGAAGTTAAGGAGGTAGTTTTTCTTTCTCCCAGGGCCCGGTCTCTGGATGAGGTGATAAATTTTATGGTCTATCGGGTCAGCCTAAAAATAGAGATGTCCTTAGATGAGATCAAAAAACGCATCTTAAATCTCCTGGCTCATAAGGAGATATGGATTAAGCGGATGAGGGAAAAAGGTGAGAAATCCGTTGAAATCAGGGGCTTCATTAATGATATAACAGTAGAAGAGACCTCGCGTTCAGGCATCTATGAGTTCAAATTATTCATTCTAAATTCTCATTTGGGAACGGCCAGGCCGATGGAGGTCATAACCGCTATCCTCGAGGATCAAGCCAAAATTCTGAATATGGTTCGAACCGATCAATTCCACCGGAGGGTAAATGATCTCCTGCCTGCCGGATACGAACTGTTCTCACCCCTAAGCCCTGATGAGGCCCTGCTTAAACCACGGAAGGGAATACCGAAAAGAATAGGGAGATGGTAGCATGCAAAAAGAAATAATCATATCCGTAAGTCAAGAGGAGACCAAGGTGGCCTTATTGGAGAACGGCCATTTGGCTGAGCTTTTTATCGAGAGGAAGGCCACGGAAAGATTAGTAGGTAACATTTATAAGGGGGTGGTCAAAGACATACTTCCAGGGATGGAGGCTGCCTTTGTAGATATTGGCATGGAGAAGAAGGCCTTCCTGTATATCTCTGATGTGGTCGTTGATCACGAAATCTACTCTCAACTTTTAGCCTCTTCAGAGGATGAGGTTGATGTGGCCGCAGAACTCCCGTCTGTCTCCTGGCAAAGGGAAGACATCTCGGCTCTCCTTCAGCCGAATCAGGAAATTCTTATCCAGGTCATAAAAGAGCCGATAAAGTCAAAAGGCGCCAAAATAACTTCCCATATTACCTTACCCGGACGTTATTTCGTGCTCACCCCCACCGTAGATCACATTGGTGTCTCCAGAAGAATCACCGATGAGAAAGAGCGGGAGAGGCTGAAGCAAATCGCCGCTAAATTTCTCCCTCGTGGTATGGGATTTATCATCCGCACCCTGGGTGAAGGGAAAAGTGAGGATGAATTTAAAAAGGATGCAGATATGCTCTTTAACCTCTGGGACAAGGTAAAGAAACGGGCTGAGACATCTCCTCCCCTGACCCTCATCCACAAGGATTTATCGCTGGTCCAAAAGGTCTTAAGAGATTTAGTCGATGAAGAAATAGATCGAATCTTATGCGATGATGAAGCGACCTACACCCAAATCCTGGACTCAATAGACCCGTCACTTAAGCCAAAGTCGTATTTATATGTAGAGGAAGAGCCCCTCTTTGAATCACTGGGAATAGAAAAGGAAGTCAAAGCGGCTCTCAAGAGAAAGGTATGGCTAAAATGCGGGGGCTATCTTATCATTGATCAAACTGAAGCCATGGTAGCCATTGATGTAAATACGGGCAAATATGTGGGATCTGATAACCTGGAGAACACGGCCTTGAAAACGAATCTGGAGTCAGCCTCTGAAATAGCCAGGCAGATCAGGCTTCGTAATTTGGCCGGCACTATCATTGTTGACTTTATCGATATGAGAAATACTAGGAATCAGGAACTAGTGGTGTCCACCCTGAAGGAAGAATTAGCCCGAGACAGGGTGAGGAACGATGTAATTTCTTTCATAGAAACCGGCTTGGTCAAGATTACCAGAAAGCGGAGCCAGGAAAGCTTAGATGATATCCTTAACCAGTATTGTCCTGTCTGTGGGGGTGAAGGACGGATTTTATCAATAAAAAGTATTATTATTCGGGCTATCCAGAAGCTGGAAAGAATTACCCGCCACGCTAAAGGCGGCAAGGTTATGATTACAGCCCACCCTGAGGTAGCCCGGCAGATCAGAGATGATGAATACTTATTCCAGATTGGAAAGAGGTTAGGCGTAGAGATTCAACTCAGCGCTGATGAGAACCTCAACTGGGAAGGCCTTCTCTTTTCTACTTTTCCGGAATAGACAGAGGACAGACTTCTGACCTCTGACTTCTGACTTACGATGCGGATATTGGTTACAGGCGGCGGAAGCGGGGGGCATACGGCTCCGGCTATTGCCTTCGTAGAAGCGCTGCTCAAACGTGAGCCGACGGCAAACATCCTTTATGTAGGCAGCACTAAGGGGATAGAAACGGAGATAGTCCCTGCCAAAGGCATCCATTTCATGGCTATCCACACAGGAAAACTCCGCCGTTATTTTTCCTTAAAGACCCTGCCTGATCTTTGTCTTCGATTGCCTCTCGGTATCCTTCAGGCGCTAAACACTATCCTTCATTTTAAACCGGATTGCATCTTTTCTACAGGAGGGTATGTCTCCCTTCCGGTGGTTATTGCCGGCCGGATTCTAAAGAGACCGATTCTTATTCACGAACAGACGGTAGAGGTGGGCCTGGCTAACAGGATTGGAGGGCGATTGGCTGACAGGATTGCCATCTCCTTTGAGACCTCCAAGAGATATTTCCCTTTGGAAAAGGTTGTTCTGACCGGCAATCCTGTCCGGCCTGAGATTCTTAGCGGGGATCGGATTTCAGCCGCTAAAAGGTTCGGTTTAAGGCCTGATTTGGTTACGGCCTATGTTACTGGTGGATCCCAGGGGTCTCACCGGATCAACCAGGCCATAGCTCAGGTCCTTAGCCGGATCTTGGAAAAAGCCCAGGTGATCCATCAATGCGGCGAGCGTGATTTTGATTGGCTTTCAAGAGAAGCAGAAGGATTAGGCGAGGAACTCAGGCAAAGGTATCGGCTTTTCCGTTTTATTGGAAGTGAAATAGGGGAGGTTTTTGCCCTGACTGATTTGCTGGTCAGTCGGGCCGGAGCCGGTATTGTCAATGAGGCAGCTACTCTGGGCAAGCCGGCCATTTTTATCCCCTTGCCATCAGCCACCAGGGATGAGCAAACCAGAAACGCCCGAATGTTGGCCGACATTGGCGCGGCTATTCTCATCCTGGAGCAAGACCTGACCCCGGAGATCTTAAGGGACAAAATCATTGATCTGGTGTCAAATCCGGCTCAACTGAACCAGATGGGTGAGGCAGCTAAAGGTATCAGCCAGCCCCAGGCAGCCGAGAACTTGATCGAGGAGGTCATCAGGCTGGTAAATCCCCCTTGACTTCAGGGGTAACTTCAGGTGTCGCCTCAGATAGGTTGAAGATAGAGGCCTAAGAGATTGCGGATTGCGGACTGCGGATTGCGGATTATAGGCTGAAAGCTGAAGTTCAATCATCTACTCACCGCATTTGTCCCTAAAAGCCTTCAGCCTATCCACCTGCGTAGTTACTTTTTTCTGCCAGTTGGGCAAAGTTCTTGAGCATTGTTAACCCAAATTGTTGGCTCTTCTCCGGGTGAAATTGAGTGGCCAAGAGATTATTCCGCCGGATCATAGAAGTAAATTCAAATCCGTATTCAGTGGTGGCGGCCGTGACGCCCTCATCTGATGGTTGAACATAATAAGAGTGGACAAAGTAGAAATAGGAATTAGCTGGTATGCCGGAAAAGAGGGGATTCTCCTCCTTGGAGGGGGCAGATGTATTTAATCCGCCATCCGCCTTCTGCCATCCGCCTTCTGCCTTATTTCGAGGGGCAACCGTGTTCCAGCCAATATGAGGCACCCGAAGCGGTGGAGGGAATTTATTTATTACCCCCTCGAGGATACCCAGTCCTTCATATTCTCCATACTCATAACTTCGAGAAAAGAGAAGCTGCATCCCTAAGCAGATGCCCAAAAAAGGCTTTCCCTCTGCAATTACCTCTCGGATAAGGTCGTCGAGCCTGGTTTGATTGAGACGTCCAATGGCATCCCTGAAGGCGCCTACGCCGGGAAGGACACAGGCATTGGCTGAAATAATTTCAGCCGGTGTCTGAGCAATCCTAGCCTCGTATCCTAAATGCTCAAAGGCCTTTTGCACACTCCGCAAGTTGCCCATTCCGTAATCAATAATGGCGATCATAGGTATTCTCCTTCTTCGTGCCTATCCTAAAACTTCCGCGGCGCATTATAGTGAACGACATAAATAAGTTGAGATGTTTACTGTAGGGCAACCCTTTAGGGTTGCTTGTAGCAAGGCTAAAACCTTGCCCTACGTCTACTTAATTTTAGCGTTCACTACAGGCGCTTAGGACCGCCGGCTTCTTGGCAAGCTAAGCCAGTGTGCTTACCGGACATTATTGAAGCTTTATCAAGAGCGGCTTTAGACCGGGAAGATGAGAATAAGGCCTCTAACGGCTAGGTTGAACCGCGCCCACCCGCCCTCACTGGCAAGACGAGCCCGAATCACTGACACCTGCGCGGGCAAGGCGCGATAGTTTAAAGCGCAAGGGTGGGCGTCGGCTCCAACTAATGTTAGCCCGCTTTGCTCCTGAGCAGGCATCACCTGGCCCATGGAGCCTCGACAATCCACGCTATGCCCGGATAATCTCCACGAGTTTCGCCACCACTTGCTTGACTTTCTCCGACCGGACTACGCCCGCACGGTACAAGATGATGTTGGAATCAGCGGTGAACAGCCGGTTGGGGCGAATGTTGCTATCCTGAGACAGCCCCCCAGTTTTGAAGTCCGCTTTGACCAGCGGTATCGCGTAGCGGTCACTGATGGCTTGGCTGGTAATCTGGCACAAAATCACATCATCACCAGTCAAGGTCGCCACGACCAGGGCCGGCCGTCTACTGCTGGCGGTCAAGTCCGTGTACGGAAAGGGGACAACGACCACATCACCTTTCACAAATTGGCCCATGCGGCGTCCTCCTCGGGCCGATCCCAATCGCGCCGCAGCACGGCTTCGGACGCCAACATGCACGCGATAGCCCCGGTATCCTTCTCCAGTGACGCGAGCCGGTGTTCGCGTTCCGAAAGATAGGATACGAAGTCATACACCACGGCTAGTTTCTCGGCCGGTAAGGTAAGTAGGGTATCCGTGATTCGGGCGATAGTGAGAGTAGCTTGCATAGGTATCCCCCCTTTGCACGATATGTAGCGTATATTTCTTGCAATTGGTTGCCACGACGAGAGCAGGCTAACAACCAGTGTGAGCCATGCCCATCCGCTCTGAGGACAAGAAGCGACTGAACAACCCGGGCCACCATAGGCAAGCTATGACAGCCAAGAAGCGCAATCCGCGACCGCTTCCTGCGTGAGACCTGATTTTGAGCGGGCGGAAAGCATCTCACGGGTAAGAACGTACTCCTCCTCCAAGTCCTCGTATGCTTTCCTGAATTCATTACGTTTCAATGCCTTCTTAAGGAATGCTTCATGGTCGTGAAGCGCTGGTTGGTATTTCAATTCAGCCATTTTGCACCTCCTTCATCCTTCTCCGATACGCCGGGCTACACTAAGTTATTTCATAATAGCACCTTTCTTTTTTAACCATACCATAGGATGATACTTTTTGTCAAGCAGAAAAGGATTCGGAGACCTCCTGAATGATCGAATTTTTGAGGCGATTACCCTAATTTTTTTCTTGACATATCCAAGAATTTATGCTATACTATTAACAATTTGGGAGGATCTAAAAAAGGTCTATTACGGGGGGGAAAAAGATACTTTTCCCCTGTAATAGACCTTTTTTGTTTACTTTTACAAGATCATATAAAATTAATATATTTACGATTATCGGCGAGAGTCATCGTTTCGGCCATTTATTGAATCGTTAATCGCGAATCGCGAATCTATTTTTTAAAATCCGCGATTCGCAATTCGCAATCCGCGATTCGCGATTAATCCGTAAATGGCCGAAACGATGATGAAAGCCAAATTATATTAAAATCCATAAAGAAAGGAGGGATCAAAAAAGAGGCTGCTTTTAGGCAAACATCTTTCAGGGCCCATTTTATAGTTTTATCCCTTAAGGCGGACTGAAAGATAGTTTTCTGGAAGACTATCGGGTATTTACCCATCTTTTTCTATTAAGTAATGGCGGTGATGGAAAAAAGAATAAATATCTCTGGATCTCCAAATAGAGCAAGTGGCTATGGCGAGTTCCCGAAGGGGTTGAAACCAGAAGGAAAGAGAGATATATATCTATTATATTAAGCTGCCCTCTTTCCTTAAAGATAGTCTGAAAGGCTTGAGTGGTTGAGGGAACTCCAAGGCCTAAAGGCACCATAAGGAAGACAACCTTATAAAAAGGCCGTACCATAAGATTTAGGTTCTTTAGGGCCAGACAACCGACCAATTCTTTTTATTCATTAGGCCGGGGGTGGGCTTATTTCCTAAATTTTAGGCCATTCTCAAGGCAAGGGAGGACTTGAGAAGAACAAAACATCATATATTATAAATAAAAAAACAGGGAGGTTATAACAATGAGAGTAGTTCATAATCCATCTGCGATTAATTCTCATCGTAATCTATCATCGACAAACAGGGCACTGGCCCAGAATCTGGAACGAATGTCGAGCGGTTTAAGGATAAACCGGGCTCGGGATGATGCCGCCGGATTGGCTATTGCCCAACGAATAGATACTCAAGTCTTAGGACTGGAACAAGGTATTCGAAATACCCTGGATGGAATTTCCGTTATTCAGACGGCTGAAGCCGGCATGCATGAGATTCAGGCCATGCTTCAGCGGATGAGGGTCCTGGCTATTGAATCAGCCAATGGGTCGGAATCACCTGATCAGCGGCTTATGATTCAGGCTGAGGTAGATCAGTTATTGGAATCAATTGACAGTCAGGCCGAGGCCGTTGAGTTTAATGCCATGAAGCTGCTGACTGGTAACTTCTCAGAAACGGCCCCAATGATGTATAAGGCCTCCAGAACGAGCGGTGAGCAGGCCAGAGATGACTCGAGAGGCATAGATATCTATGCCAAGTTCTCGGCGGCCGGTTTTGAAGCTACTGATGGGGTGACTCAATTAAATGGAGCCATTGACAACGTGGCTTCTGGCGAGGGCAGGATTGGTGGATATGTCAGGATTAACGAGGCCATATTCAGCCTGTCTGATTATGATTCGGTTAATGATTTCATGCAGGCCGTTAATCAATCAGAAAAGGCTAATGTGACCCTTAGCTATGATATCCTGATGGACCGCTTTACCATTACTTCAGATACGGCTGAAACACTGTTAAGAATCGGCCAATCAGCCGCCAGCGGTGTAACCCCATTCTTTACCGCCGCCAGGATCGATACAGGCACAATTGCCCAGCCGGGTCCCAGGGCGATGGCCATCAGCCAGTATGAGGCCAATAACCAGAGTGGTAACGCCGTGGGCACCCAGGATATTGAGATCATCGACATCACCAAGAGTTTTAACCGGTCCCAGGGAAGTGATCACTATGCCGGCTTCGATGCCGAGGTAGATGGCACTATCGCCATCAACGGTGTAAGGTTTTCGGTAGCTGACTACGCCACGGTAGAAGAGTTTATGAACGCCATTAACACCTCTGCCGAAGCCGATGTCACTATTAGTTATGATCGAGACCATGATGAGTTCGTAATTGTCCGGGATAGCGAAAATAAGGACCTGGTCCTTTCGGCTGTCTCTGGGAACAACAATTTCCTCTATGAGGTCTCCATCCTGGATCGAGAGGGAGAAGGCGAAGATGGTTTAGGAGGAAAGGCCAGCGACGGCATTCAGAACAATGAACGGACTAATCACTCCAACATCTTTCGAGCCCCTACCTGGCATGCTTATGTAGAGAGCCGGTATGATGTTCGGCAGGATGATGAAGAAAGCTCTAATGGTCAACTCGATCCGGTGGAAGAGGTGATCTATCGGGATAAGGTCAACCTGAATTACGGCGAAGGTGATAGCGGCCAAAAACTGGGGGCTGTTTTCAACTCAGCTTACAGTCGGGCCTGGCAGGGGCGAGGTGATGCCATGAATAGAGAGGCCTCCCAGTATGATGACGGGGGGGCGAATAGAAATAACTCGGCGGTTCAAACCGGTGGTTATGCCACCCCTGACGATCACTTTGCCAACTTTGATCGGGATATCACCGGCACGATCACCATTAACAACGCCACCTTCTCTATTGCCAAGTATAATACGCTCAATGAGTTGATAACGGATGTCAACGCCTCTCAGGATGCCAACGTGACCATGGGCTATGATACCATCCAGGATAAGTTCTGGTTCCGTTCAGATAACGGCTCGGACATGTTTCTGGCTGAGCATAAATCCACGGCGGGCTTTGGCTTCTTTGAAGAGGTCAACATTAAGGCCGGACCGGACGGCACCTGGTATAAGCCTGATGGTTATGCTAATCCTGAATGGCGAAAGGAAGGCCTCTTATTCCACGTGGGGGCGAATAAGGACGAGGTAATTGTAGCCAATATCTCCACTATCTCTACTCAGGCCATAAAAATCGACGTCTTAAAGGAGAATGGCGTGACGACCACCTTTGCCTCGGAGTCAGCTATCAGTCTCCTTCGGGATGCTATTGATTTAGTCTCTATGGAGCGGGCCAACCTGGGCGCCATCCAGAACCGGATGGAACACCACTTGAACTATGATGAGATCGCCCATGAGAACCAGACCGCCAGCTTATCCCGAATTAGAGATCTGGATTTTGCGGAGGAAAGCATCGTCTTTGTGAAAAATCAGATCCTGCTTCAGTCTTCAACGGCGATGCTGGCTCAAGCCAATGCCATTCCCCAGAATGTCCTGGCCTTAATTGGTGGTTAGAAGACAGAGTATCTCCCAAGGTACAGCCTGTTTCAGGAGGGACAAGCGGCCTACCTTACCTGAAAGCTCCCAGCTTTCAGGAAGGTAGGCCGACGGCTACGGATTGCGGATTGCGAATCGCGGATTTATCCCCACTCCGAAATCCGCAATCCGAAATCCGATGTATCATCCTTCCTCTAATTCACCCTCGGTTAACCAGGGCTTGGGCAGAAATATCTCTTCATATTGCCGGAGGGTCTCGTAATCGGTCAGCCAGGCCAGATAATCACAAACAAGACGTTCTATGGGGGTATGGGGGGGGAGGAAATGAAGTTGTCTTTTAACTTCACCCGGGTGGTCCAGGTAGTAGCCGAAAAGCTCTTTAATTACCTTAGCTGCCTTTCGGGCCTCAATCTGGATCTTCTTGCCGGGATATACATAGCGGTAGAGATAGCTTCTGAGCTGATTGGTCGCTTCAAGAACCCGGTGGCTCATCCTGATCTCACCTTTATTCCAACTGGCTTCGATGGTGTCCTTGACCATAGTATCTATTCGTTCTGAATGACGCCTGCCCAGTAGGGCTAAAGCCTGAGCCGGCAGATCATCCAATTTGATCAAGCCGGCAAATAAGGCGTCTTGAATATCGTGATTGACATAAGCAATAGAATCAGCTAATCTGACAATAGCTCCCTCCAGAGTGGCCGGTTTATCTTTATCAGTTTCTTCTAAAAGGGATGTGGCTCCACGTGAATGTTTCAGGATACCGTCTTTAACCTCGTAGGTCAAATTAAGTCCCTGGCCTTTCTTCTCCAATACCTCTATTACCCGAATACTTTGTTCGTTATGTTTGAATCCGAAAGAGCTAATCTCATTCAGGACTTGTTCTCCCACGTGTCCAAAGGGGGCATGACCCAGGTCATGGCCCAGGGCGATGGCCTCAGTCAGGTCTTCATTTAGCGAGAGGGCCTGGGCAATAGTCCGGGCAATCTGAGAGACCTCAATAGTATGAGTAAGCCGGGTCCGATGGGTTTCGGTAAGGGTAATTAAAAAGACTTGCGTTTTATGTTTTAACCTCCTGAAAGATTCGGAATGAATGATCCGATCTCTATCCCGTTGGAAGGCGGTGCGGATATGACATTCTTCTTCCGGTCGCGAACGCCCCCTTGATCTGGCCGATAAAGCTGCTTCCGGCCTTAAATTTCTTTCTTCCGACTCTTCAAAGGCCTTTCGGATAATCAAGGCGCTTTCTCCTCCTTCTCCTCACCGGGATACTCTACCCGGGAATGATAAATACCGGTAAGCAATCTGGTAAAAGTAGCGGCGATTTTGGTCAGGTCCTTTAGAGTAAGATCGCATTCATCCAATTCTGAGCTAATAAATTTATCGTTAATAATTCGCTTGACCATCTCTTCGAGTCTGAGGGCCGTGGGTTTGGTCAGGGTTCTGGAGGTGGCCTCCACCGCATCAGCCAGCATAATGATGGCGGCTTCCCTGTTTTGAGGTTTAGGCCCTGGATAGCGAAAATCACTTTCCTTGACCGGCTGTTTCTCTTCTTCCTCCTTTTCTTTAGCTAAGCGGTAGAAAAAGGTCATCACTGATGTTCCGTGGTGTTGCCTGATAACATCTATTATTCGGGGAGGAAGATTATGCGATTTGGCGACCTCTACCCCTTCCTTTACGTGGGACCGGAGCACAGAGGCTGAAAGAGATGGTTTGAGGTCCTTATGTTTGCTTTCTTCAGCCTGGTTTTCACTGAAATATTCAGGTTTAGACAGTTTGCCGACATCGTGATAATAGGCGGCTACTCTGGCCAGAAGGGAATTGGCCCCTACCTCTTCCGCGGCTGTTTCAGCTAAATTAGCCACCACAATAGAGTGGTGATGTGTTCCAGGGGCCTGGATAAGAAGTTTCTTAAGGAGAGGCGTATTTAGATCCGCTAACTCCAAAAGCCTGAAATCGGTCACTATACCAAAGATGTGTTCCAAAAAGGGCAAAACACCAATCGTCAAAATAGCGGATAAGAAGCCATTGCCTACCCCCCAGAGACAATTTACACCTATCTGGCGAAAAGGATATTGATAGATAAGTCCATAGGCGATGACGATTCCTAGATTAATATAACTTATCACCACGCCGCTTTTGGTTAGATCGGCTCTGGTGCGAGCAGAGGCCACCGCGTAGACACCAGCCATCCCTCCCCCAAGGTAAAAGAGAATAACTTCCATCTTTCCTCCCACTAAGATACCGATTAAAAGACTCAAAAAGAGGGTCAAAAAGAGGGCTATCCTTTCACTAAGTAGAATAGCCACCAGCATAGAAAAGGCAGCCACCGGGATAAAAAAATCGGATAAAATAGGAATGAGCGAAATAACCTTGGCCGTAATCACCGTCAGGAGCACGGTGAGATAGATAAACAGCAACTTGCTCTCCTTGCGCAGGATGTCAGGTTGATAACGTCTGACATAGAGGGTGAGAAGATACATAAAGCAGGATAAAAGAAGGGTGAAACCAAGGATGGTTTTCAGATTGGCCCTGGCTGGCTTGGCTTCCAAGACGGGCGTGGGCTTTTGAACCGCTTGGGTATCTATTAATTCCTTCTCTTCTTCGCTCAGTGGGAGGAGAGGCGGCAACACATCTCCGGTGTCTAAATCAGAGGAGGGGAGGATGGCGGGGGCCGGCGCGCCTCTTTTAAGCCCGGCTGCCTCTTCCTCCTCGTGGATTAAAGTAGGCAAGAAAACAATAACCAGCACACCAATTAGGGCCAGCGCCAGGAGGTAGCGGTGTATCCTCTTTAAAAAGGCCCACACCTCTAAATGGTGGCTGCTTATCCTAAAGTATCGCCAGAAGACCTTTGGTTTTTTCATAATCTTCAAGTTAGTAAAGCCTGGCGTAAATTCCCCCTCCCCTTAAACCCTTGAATCCTCGAACCCGATGGAAACCAGGTGAGAACTTTCGCCAAGCTGGATTAGTCACTTTTGGTAAGCCTCGTAAGCCTTAACAATCTTCTGGACCAGCGAGTGCCTCACCACATCAGCCTCAGTAAAGTAGATGAAAGATATCCCCTTGATGCCTTTCAAGATATATTGAATCTGCACCAGCCCGGAGGTGCATCCGTTAGGTAAATCAATCTGGGTAATATCTCCGGTAATAACGGCCTTGGAGTCGAACCCGAGCCGGGTTAAGAACATCTTTATTTGCTCGGGCGTAGTATTTTGGGCCTCATCCAGGATAATAAAGGCATCGTTTAAGGTTCTTCCCCGCATAAAGGCCAGCGGGGCAACTTCAATCACGCCGGTCTCAATAAGTCTTTGCGCCCTTTCCAGGCTCATCATATCATAAAGGGCATCATATAATGGACGAAGATAAGGGTTGACCTTTTCCATCAGATCACCGGGCAAAAAACCTAACTTCTCCCCGGCTTCAACCGCCGGCCGGGTAAGGATAATCCGATCAACCTCTTTTTTGAGCAAGCCCTGAATAGCCATAGCCATAGCCAAATAGGTCTTGCCTGTTCCGGCCGGGCCAATGCCAATGGTAATATCATCCCTCTCAATAGCTTCTACGTAAGACTTTTGTCCCAGGGTTCTTGGCCTGATCAATCGTCCCCGATACGAGACAGTAATGGCTTCCGAAAAGATCCGGGCCAGATCGATATTTTTATCTTCCCTGATCATCCTGAGGGCGTATCTTACCTCGGCGCCGGAAAGGATATGCCCGCTTCGAAGAATACTCAGCAACTGGTCAAAAAGCCGCCTGGCCAGATCGATTTCCTCAGGTCCAGCGCTATCGGCCTTGATAATTATCTCATTGCCACGCGCCACAATCTTGGCCGGCGTGGCCTCTCTGATTAACCGCAGGTTTTCATCATGCCGGCCAAATAAATTCCTAACCTCTTCTTCACTGGCTAAAATTATTCGCTCATCCATTAGTTTCGGGTTTCAAGATTCCGATTTTGTGTATCTACTCAAAATCAAGTTAAAAAAGTAAGCTCATTACAGATTATAGTGCTATGGGTTAAGTTTCATCTCCTTTTGTACCGACAGCGTCGGCATAAGAGCTTCCCCTCCCTTGATGGGAGGGGTTAGGGGAGGGTGAAATAAACAACCCTCTCTTATTGTTGCTAATACCCCATCTATATTTCTTAATATAAGGTTTTTAGCAAGAG
>JBFMHI010000041.1 GCA_040753085.1 bacterium
TCAATCATTATGGTGAGGTGACAATCTCTTTTCTTAATTAAAGCTTCTATTAGATAAAGCTATCTTTCAAAAAGCCTTGTTGGCCCAATAGCACAAAACCTTTTCTGGAAGTGCGGAATGCAAGTATGAATGGAATTATGATGGGGCTGAGGGGCAGATGGTTTATGATCCTTCAGACACTGATGGTGAATATTATCAACATACCTACGATGGTCTGTCTCCTAAAATAATGTATGAAACTGTAGCCAGGGGAGATGGAGAGGAATTAAAGATCAAGATCATCTTTGATCAGACCATGAATACGTCAAACATAGCGGTTAGTTTTGGTAAGACTGAGCCATACAACACTGTTGTCTTTGCTACGGAAGGCTGGGAAGAGACCTTGCACCCTAATGATACCTGGAAAGGTAAAGTCAGTATTCCCAAAGGGAAAGATATTGATGGTGTAGATACTATCAGTATTAATGCTTTTGCTCCTGGAGCCGGAGACGGGAAGCAGATCGATAGCGATGGAGTGCTTGATAAATATAATCCGGGAGTGAATCTGGTTCACCACATAACTATCCGCACTTTTCATACAGCGACTTCCTGCAACTCTTCGGGTGATAGCTGGAGTACTTTTTTTGTTGGAGAGACGGTTTATGCCAGTGGGACTGAGTATGTGCCTGGAGAGAGTTATAATCTCTATGTCTTTCCTCACCAGTTGCTGCTTGATGGGGCGGACATTCCGGCTATGTCAGGCTTTCCCAAGCAGGTGACGGCGGATGCTGATGGTGAGTTTATGCAGGCGATCTGGACACCCGGGTCGGGGGATGTGGGCAAGTATGACATTATTGTGGATTATGACGGGGACGGCAAATACAGTAAGCCGGTGAATAATATTGCCATTGATGGGGCGGACGGGCAATTTGCTGATTTTGGGTTTGAGGTAAAGGCTGCTCCGACCAGGGTCTTACGCATTCCAGTCTACTATGAAGACCCCTGGGGCGGGACTCATCCGGTGCCGCCGGGGACATTTGCCAAGGTGAGTAAATTCTATGCCGAGGCCCAGACTCCAGCGGGATATGAATACTGGCTGGAGATGAACTTGAGGGTAAATGAGGACAGTGAGCTGGTTTTTGAAACTACGCTTGATTGTGAACTTTATGAACAGAAGTGTGATCCGCCTGACCCCCACAAACTGCGGATCTTTCTGGAGAGTTTTATCACGGCTATTGAACCGGGTGAAGGACCGAATGATCAGGAGGTCTATCTGGCCCGAAGACCCAGTCCTGAGCCGAATGCCCCCTGGTCTTATCGTTATGCCTCCTCGCTTTTCTGTATTGAGGGTGTGGGTGGTAACGTGTGGATGCCGGTGGGAGGGAAGGTCGTTATCCATTATAATTACCCTGTATCGACCTTGATCGAATACGATAGCTTATATCACGAAAAGGTCTTTCTAAACAAGACAGGGGCCATAGCAGCCATGGATAAGATCCATAAGGGGTATCATTACATGCGAGGGCTTGATCCATCCTTGGCGGGAGTAAGTGGCGCCGGGGCGCCAGGGTATTATGGGCAACCACAAGGGTTGTCCCTACAAACCGGGGTAGGAGTCGCCAGAGCGCCGGCAGCAGAAACTACCGGGGCTGAAGTAGAGTCGGTGACCGGTCTGCGGGTAACGGCTGTTTGGACGGAAGGCAAAGATTGGCATGATGATGCCTCGGGTGATTATTCTTACCTGCCGGATAATACTACCTGTTATGCCCCCAAAGCTGAGGGAAGCTCATATATGCGGCTCTTTATCAACGGCGAGCACTTTGATGAATGGAGCGAAGTCTATACCTTGCAAGGATACACCAATGCTGTTCTTTCCAAAAACGGGCCGATTACGGCCCCTGTGCTCAGTCACCGGGACCCGCTTGATCTTCATCTCCAGGACCTACTGACCCAGGTTCTAATAAACGCTTTCTGTTACTATTTGCCGACGAATATTATGACTTTTCCGGCTATCTTAGCTGCTCCGGCCAGG
Organism: bacterium; assembly: GCA_040753085.1. Lineage (NCBI taxonomy): Bacteria > bacterium. The sequence goes on from JBFMHI010000041.1 coordinate 2,012, forward strand.
GCCACGCAGGCTGAAACCCCGCGGGGGATAGATAATGAGATGGCTGTGCTGGATTTCCTGAAGGCGATAAATGATCCGGCTCTGATCTGGGATGCCCTGGCCCACCCCATCCTGACACCACCGGCCCAGAACTATGACGTGCTGGACTTAGCCAACGAGCTAAAGGCCCGGGGGATGATGATAGATGATCTTTTGACCGAGTTTGGGATGAAGATCAAGCTCATTTCAGTGACCAATCCTGATACCCCCAATCCAACCTTTACCTGGGATATGAACCAGATCGAGACCGGGACGCATACGGTTACCCTTCAGATAGCCGAGGATGACACCTTCAGCGCCGGGCTGATCAATATCGGGGGGCTGAGCGGTGAGAGCTACACCCTAAGCGGCCATGATCTGACCGATGGGTTCTACTACTGGCGAGTAGGGCTGGAACAGGATGACCTGGTGGATACCTATTCGGCGGTTGGCTTCTTTGAAATTGAGGCCGGCGGGGCGAATACTCCGCCCACCATTACCATCATTGAGCCCCCAGCCGAAGGGGCTATGGCGGATACCGAATATGTCATTTACTGGCAGGATAGCGACCCGGATGATAATGCCCTGGTCAGCCTTTACTATGATTCAGACGACACAGGCTATGACGGAGTAGAGATAGTCAGCGGCCTATCAGAAGACAATCCGACAGCCACCTACCTCTGGGATATCTCAGGTATGCCGGAAGGCAGCTATTACATCTACGGGGTGATTACCGATGGAGTAAATCCACCGGATTCTGACTACAGTGACGGACCGCTGACTATTGAGCATCCGGGACCGCAGGATACTACTCCGCCGGGGCAGATTATTGACCTGGCAGCCGGTAGTCCGGCGACTGATTCGCTTACCCTGACCTGGACTTCACCGGGGGATGATGGTGACAGCGGGACAGCGGCTGCTTACGATATTAGATATTCTACCTCGCCGATAACAGAGGCAAATTGGGCGGCAGCAACCCAGGTAAGCGGGGAGCCGGCTCCGCAGGTGGCCGGGACTGTTCAGAGCCTTACGGTAGGCGGGCTGTTGTCAGGCACGACTTACTATTTCCGAATGACTGCCTCGGATGAAGTGCCCAATACCTCGGCCCTGTCCAATGAAGCGAGGGGGATTACCCAGTCAGCCGCCAATCCCCCTGCACAGGTGGTTGTGTCTTCTCCTCAACCGGCCGGGGGGTATTTCTGGCTGGAGGTCGAGGTTGGGAATGCCGGAAATCCGGTGGAGGATCTCTTCGGGATTTCCTTTGTAATCGACCCTGATCCTTCCGGGTTATTGACGGTCGAGGAGATAGTGGTGGATACCACCGGGGTGTTAGGGAGCGACCTAACCGATGCCCAGCGGCAGAATCTTGTTTCGACGGAGGAGGTATTGCAGAGTGGAGAGCAGGCCAGGGTCGGGTTGTCCCGGATAGAGCCGTACGGGAACCTGGATAGCGGTTACGGCCGGGTGGCCCGGGTGCTGTATCATCTCTCGCCTGGGGCGACAGTGGGCAGCAGCGTCTCCTTTAACCTGACTGATCTCTCGGCCTACCGGATGGACGGAACGCCGGTAGGGCTTTCTCTTCAGGGGGCGCAGGTAACGGTCAACCAGATCGAGGTTTGGCCCGGGGATACGGATAACAATGGAATGGTGAATGAGCTGGACATCCTGCCGGTGGCCAATCACTGGCTCTTGACCGGGCCGGACAGGGCGGCCGGCTATCCTTCTCAAGCTAATGGGGGCTGGACGGGTTACGGGGCCTCTGCCTGGACTCCGGCTGAGGTCACCTATGCTGATGCCACGGGTGACGGATGGGTAAACGAAAAAGAAGTAGTGGTGATCGGGATGTATTGGGGCGAGACCCACGGTCCGGCGCCGGCGTCTGCTCCGGAGAGAGACATCTTTGCTGCCGATGTAGATCATACGGCCAACCTGGCGGCTTATCAGGCGATGTATCATATGATTGCGGATTGCGCACCCACTTCGTGGGTACCCGAGATTGCGGATTACGGATTGCGAAATGCAGAAGGTGAAAGCCGGAATACGGAATTCAGAAAGCGGAACTCAGAGGGTGGGAGTCAGGATGCGGAGGAAGGCGGGGCAAGTCTTACCCTGCAGGAGAATGAGGCTATTGTCAGGATGAAGGAGTTCCTGGGACAACTGATCGAGCTTGGAATCAAGGGACAGGTGCCGGCTAAGTCGGCCATGGGTCAGAACTATCCCAACCCGGTCAATCCTGGGACGTGGATACCTTTTGCCCTCTCTGAGAAAAGCAAGGTAGAGGTTCAGATTTATAACCTCGCCGGGCAATTGATCAGGACCCTTGAATTGAGCCTTAAGGAGCCGGGGAGCTATCTGACTAAGAATGAGGCGGCCTATTGGGATGGTAAGGATGATGAAGGAAAGGAGGTTTCCAGTGGCATATATCTTTATCAGCTTCGGGTTGGACCTTATATCTCGACCAGAAAGATGATCATACTCAAGTGATTGCGGATTTCGGCATCGTTTCAAATCGCTACTTGAGAAGGGAGAGATCGGTTTACACTTTTTGTTCTCCAACCGGAACACAAAAAAGTCCCAAACTGGCTTTCAGAGCGGGAAAAGGCTGTTTATGTTTGCTGCACACATTGCCTAAAATTGCTAAAAGTGTAAAGCTGCTATTTCAGCATTTTGAAACGATGCCCGGATTTCGGATTGCGGATTGAAAAATAAAGTAACCGTTCACCGCAGAGAGCACAGAGATCGCTGAGAAAGATATAATTTCTTCAAAATTCTCTGCGTTCTCAGCGTGCTCTGTGGTGAACGGTTACCAATAAAAATTGACCCAGTATTACACCCCCCTGAACGGTTACAAAATAAATCTCTCGCAAAGGCGCAAAGGCGCGAAGATAAAACAAATAAGGAGGTAGATGGAATGAAGAGGTATCAAATCTCGATCCTGATGGGTTTTCTGTTAGTTGGGCTTTCCAAGATGGCCCTGGCGGCTGATTGGTGGGATACCAGCTACTCTTACCGGCGGCAGATAGAGATTACAAATATTGCCGCAGGTATTCTGGAAACCGATTATTCATGTAGTGTTACGCTGGATACGACTGATGGAAGCAGGTTTCAGCATGATGGGGATGATCTTAGAGTAATTTACTGGAATGGAAGTTCTAATATAGAGTTGCATAGAGATGTAATAGGCCCGAATTCTACCAATACCGCGGTCTGGTTTGCCACTCAGGCTTCTATCCCCTTTAACGACAATAACTATTATCTTTATTACGGCCATCCTGGAGCCAGTAATCCACCAGCAGACAAGAATCAGGTCTATCTCTTTTTTGATGACTTTAATGATGGAAATGCTGATGGATGGACGCCTCAAAGTGGAACCTGGAACGTGGTAGGAGGTGAATATAGACCTCTGGTCATCCCATGAGCTATACCGGTGACATTTCATGGACAAACTATATAGTAGAGGCAAAGGGAATGATGACCAGTGGGGGGGCTCCTACTATGGAGATTCTTTTCCGGTACAATGATAGCACAAAGTTTTATTTGGTAGGTCTCAACAAGGGAGATAATGTATTTGAAATGTACAAAAATTGGAATGGATGGGGACAGTTAGATTCTCAACCTGCTACGTCGGAGTTAAATACTTATTATTGGTTAAAGATGGCCGCATTTAATAATGGGCTCAAGGCCAAGTACTGGCAAGATTTAAATCCTGAACCATCTGGCTGGGTTCTTAATAAGAGTCATGATGGCATTGCCACGGGTAAGATAGCCCTGAGTGGTTGGAGTACAGCCACCAGGTGGGATGATGTCAAGGTGCGAAAATACATTGACCCGGAGCCAATGACCTCACTTGGAACCGAGGAGTCTCAGGGGCCGGCCGGCTTGAATATCATTACCATCTTATTGCCTGGTGGGACGGTAGGAACCGTCTATTCTCGGACAGTCTCAGCCACTGGGGGGACGCCACCCTACACCTGGTCAATCAGCGCAGGTTCTCTTCCGGGTGGTCTATCTTTAAATAGCTCAACAGGCGTTATTTCGGGCACACCTACCACCGCCGGCACCTCGAACTTCACTGTGCAGGTCCAGGACTCAAGCTCGCCAGTCCAGACAGATGATCAAGCCCTCTCCATCACCATCAATCCGGCTACCTTGACTATTACCACCACCAGCTTGCCTTCAGGGACAGTGGGGACAGCTTATTATCAAACAGTATCAGCCACTGGGGGGACGACACCCTACACCTGGTCAATTCTCTCCGGCAGTTTACCTCCAGGTCTGAGTCTGACCTCAGGGACTCCGAATGCTACCATTTCTGGCACCCCGACTACTGCCGGGACCTATAATTTCACTGTTCGAGTGACCGATGCCGCTTCCCAGACAAACGATCAACCCCTCTCTATTATCATTAATCCGGCTGGCTTGAATATCACTACCACCTCCTTGCCTGGTGGGAGGGTAGGAACCACCTATTCTCAGACAGTCTCAGCCACTGGGGGGACGACACCCTACACCTGGTCAATTCTCTCTGGCAGTTTACCTCCAGGTCTGAGTCTGACCTCAGGGACTCCGAATGCTACCATTTTTGGCACCCCGACTACTGCCGGGACCTATAATTTCACTGTTCGAGTGACTGATGCCGCTTCCCAGACAGACGATCAACCCCTCTCTATTACCATTAATCCGGCCGGTGGCATTCCTATTGAGGTTATTACATCTTCTTCTACTTCGGCTGATTCTGAATTCGATGTTGAAATTCAGGTAGGGGACGCTGGCCATCCGGTCTCTAACCTCTTTGGGCTCTCCTTTTGCCTTAATTATAGTCCGGCTGGGAATGTAACCGAGGTTGTATCTGTAGACACGGAACCAGGATTCCTGGGGAACGATCAGACCCACCATGATGAAGCAAATACTACGACAGGCACGATAAGAATAGGGGTGAGTCGAAAGAGACCGGCCTCCGGAGTGAGTGGCTCCGGCGTGGTGGCCAGAATAAGGCTGAGGGCCTCGGCTTATGCGGCCGGGCAGACAGTCACTTTCAGTCTGAGCGATGTAGATGCCAGAGACCCAAATGGGGGGGTGATTTCACTTAACCCTGTTTCCGATTCAGTTACGATAACTGATCTTGTTGTCTGGCCCGGGGATACGGACAATAATGGGGTAGTTAATGAGTTAGACATCTTTCCGGTGGCTAACTACTGGCTCTCTACCGGGGCAGCCAGAAGTGATAATGGTTTCACCTGGGGGGCTCAAACAGCTACTCCCTGGACCCTGGCTGAGGCAACTTATGCTGATGCCAATGGCGATGGCGAAGTAAATGAGAAAGAGGTAGTAGTGATTGGTGTCCACTGGGGACGGACCCGTGGTGGCGGCAGTCCAGCCCCGGGCAGAGAGATCTTATCCGCAGAGATAAACCATGCCAGAAATCTGGAGGCCTATCGGGCTATGTATCGCTTACTGGAAGATAGTCCGAAGTCAGAGGCGGTAACCAGGATGAAAGACCTTTTGGCTTCCTTGATTGACCTGGGTTTGAGGGGGCAGATCACGGAGAGAACCGGTCTGGCTCAGAACTACCCCAATCCGGTCAATCCTGAGACCTTTATTCCCTTCACCCTGGATTCAAAGAGTGAAGTAAAGATCCTGATCTATGATTTAGCAGGGCAATTGGTAAGGACTCTGGATATGGGCGAGAGAGAGTCAGGAGTTTACTTCACCCAGAAGGAGGCGGCCTATTGGGATGGAAAAGATGAGGCGGGCCGGGAGGTAGCCAGTGGGGTGTATTTCTGCCAGCTTCAGGCCGGGGACAAGATCTTTACTAAAAGGATGATTGTAGTTAAGTAATTGAATAAGCATAGATTACGGAGCATTAAGCCTGGAGTAATATTTTATCTTCAGAGCTCAGTGCTCCGAGTTCCAGGCTTCTTCGTGTTCTACGCTCTTTGTTCAGCGCTAAGAGGTGGTGAAAAAGTTGACAAGGATCGCCTATATATTCTCTCTGGCAGCTCTTTTAATCATCTGCTTTCTATTCGGTTGTGGCAAAAAGGATAGGAATCCTGTTGGAACTAAGTCAGAAGCAAGTATCTATGATCTTGAAGTAAGGCCTGCCTCGACAAAGGCTACCATAAGCTGGAAGACTGATATGGCCACTGTCTCTGAAATAGAATACGGTCCTTGCCTTAATTACAGTTACCAAGCAAAGGATGAGGGGGCGGTCGGGTTCAAGCATGCCCTTGAAATCACAGGACTCATACCAGAGACCGAATATTTCTTCAGAATCGTTGGTGGAGAAGCCACTGGGTTTAGCTTTGTTACTTCATCAGAAGGATTGACCCTCAAAATTGACCCATGTCTGAAACAGATGCAGGTAGGAGAAACCTTTGTCCTGGATATATGGGTGGAAAAGGTAAGCCACCTTTCGGAAGTAGGCTTAAGGTTCCATTTTGATCCAGCCGTGCTTGAGGGATTAGGAATTAGTTCCGGCGAATTCCTGGGAGATAACATACTTTCTCTCCCTAACACTTATGATCTGGAAGAGGGGATTATGGGTATTGGAATGGCCATAAAGAGGATCAAGCCCGGCGGAGAAAGAAGGGAGGTAAGTGGTTCAGGAATAGTAGCTCGACTTAGTTTCTCAGCCAGAGCTGCCGGGGAAACAGAGATTATTATCGATCGAGACAAGAAGGTATTGGCCCTTAAGAAACCGGACGGAAAGTCATCAGTGGATGGCTTTGACCAGCTTTTCCTGGGTTCGGCTTGGATTACAGTACCTCGACAGTGAAAAGTTTCGACCTGTGCAAATAGAATTTGCTACAGAGGCACAGAGGAAGACGTTAGCTCTTAATAGGTTAACGCAGAGGTCGCAGAGGAGACACAAAGGACGCAGAGGGAATAAAAACAGCTCTTTGTTGAATCTTTAGACAGAGGGAATCTTGTAGGCAATAACTCCGCCAAGACACCAAGAGAATCTCAAGTGTCCATCCAGTTGAAGCCAAGAAAGGTAAACATTGAGAAGTAACTGTTAGGACTAAGAGAGGAGAGCCAACGGATTCTACTGCTGATTCCATAGCGCGGCCTCTGGCCGCAACCAAACGAGAATAAGTTTCGGGTTTCGCGGCTTTCGAGTTTCGAGTTCTGCGCTCATCCTAAGAGCCTATCCCAAAACCTCCGCGATAGAAACCTGGTTTCTTGAAGAAACTTGGCTTCTGGTCACACCGGAGAGGTTTTGGGATAGGCTTTAAGGCAAGATATTTCATTGGTGGGCCTTCTTTTAATCGGTGAGTTTATCGCTTTTATCGCACCGAGGTATGTCCAACTAATTCTGTCTCCTGGGAGGAGGATAGGGCATAGCTTCCGAGCAATCCGAGCGCCTTCCACACCCAGAGGGTGCCCGATACGAGGTATGTCTCCTGAGAACCTTTTGGCCTCTCAGGAAAGAGAATTAGAGATATATACCTCGGAGCGATTAAGGCGATAAACTCACAAAAATCGGGACGGTTCAAATCGTCCATTTTTCTTGTGAAACCTTGCGGGTCCTTCGTATCTTCCTCAATAATTCGGGGCAACCTACTCGGGTTACACGAGATCAGAAATCCGTTTTTTCGGAAAAAAACGGGTTTCTAATTTAGCCGCAAGCTTTCACAGTAAGGTGAACCATCCCCAAAAATCGCTCTTAGCATCTTAAGAACCTATCCCAAAACCGATCCGAGCCGCGACCGTTAAGGAGCGACTACCGAGGTTTTGGGATAGGCTCTAACTCGAAACCTGAAACTCGAAACTGATCTAATAATTCTCGCGGACGACGCAAATGTTGGAGGGTAATACTATACGGCTAATCTGGCGGCTTATCAGGCGATGTATCATATGATTGCGGATTGCGCACCCACTTCGTGTGTACCCGAGATTGCGGATTACGGATTGCGAAATGCAGAAGGTGGAAGCCGGAATACGGAATTCAGAAAGCGGGACTCAGAGGGTGGGAGTCAGAATGCGGAGGAAGGCGGGGCAAGTCTTACCCTGCAGGAGAATGAGGCTATTGTCAGGATGAAGGAGTTCCTGGGACAACTGATCGAGCTTGGAATCAAGGAACAGGTGCCGGCTAAGTCGGCCCTGGGTCAGAACTATCCCAACCCGGTCAATCCTGAGACGTGGATACCTTTTGCCCTCTCTGAGAAAAGCAAGGTAGAGGTTCAGATTTATAACCTCGCCGGGCAATTGATCAGGACTCTTGAATTGGGCCTTAAGGAGCCGGGGAGCTATCTAACTAAGAAGGAGGCGACCTATTGGGACGGTAAGGATGATGAAGGAAAGGAGGTTTCCAGTGGCATATATCTTTATCAACTCCGGGCCGGGTCATATATCTCGGGCTCTTTGGTAATTGCCGTGATGAACCACGACGCTGTTATGGTATTCTGAATATTACGCATCTTTTTCAGCGTTTATTTCTGGATCTTACAGGCTATCACCTATTCGCTTAACTTTTTTAGGACACTACTATATATAGGGGTGTATCACGGGAAATACCAAAGAGCCATATCTCGACCAGGAAGATGATCATACTCAAATAAAAGAAGCCACAGAGGCACAGAGCTCCGTGGTTCTGCGGCAAAGAAGTTTTTGGGAGATAGTTATGCGAATTAAATCAAAATTTGTTGGGCTAGTAATGATAGTAGGTATGGTAGGTCTTGGCGTAGAGGCTAAATCTGCTTACATACCTTACGATATCAAGGTCGATATGACCCCGGTGCCGATCCCTGATCCAGAGACGCTGCCTTCCCTGGAAGATATAGGCATTTCTTCTATTTCCAGGGGAGGCATAAGGATAATGCCCCTGGGCGATTCTATTACCCAGGGTGAGGGTGATAACTCTACGGGTTATCGTGATGATCTGGATCAACTTATTGATCCGGGGGGAAGTGAAACCAACTTTGTGGGCTCAAGGTCCAGTGGCAGTTTTGCCGACAATCACCATGAAGGATACCCTGGTTGGGAAACCGGCGAGATTGAGGGTATTGTGGCCGATAGGCTACAGCGTTATGATCCTCATATCGTTTTACTCCACATTGGAACAAATGATTTCTATCATGGTAAATCAGTAGCTTACGCTATAGAACACCTTAATGGAATCATTACCAAGACCTTCGATTACAGCCCCAATATCTACCTCTTGGTGGCCGGCATAATTCCGTGGACATGTTGTGACAGCGGCAAGGTAGACCAATATAACCATGAGGTTTACCAGTTGGTTTCCGATTGGCGGACAAAGGTGGGTGATCATATCAGGTATGTGGATCATTATGATGCCTTTGTAGCTTATCCCAATTGGGCCTCTAACCTTATGTATGACCGGTACCATCCTAACCGCGACGGCTATGCAGTTATGGCCCGGACCTGGTATGATCATCTCAATAACCTCCTGGATATCCCCAATCAGCCGCCTACTATTACCATCCTTGAACCCGATGGAGTAAATGACGTAGCCAATGGTTCTTACACCTTTACCTGGAATGATGCCGACTCTGATGATAATGCCCGGATCAGTTTCTACTACGATGATAACACCAATCCTGATGACGGATGCACCCTTATTGTTTCCGGCCTAAGCGAGGACGATGAAACCGATGCTTACACCTGGAACACCTCAAGTTTACCCTATGGAAACTATTACCTCTACGGTGTGATCAGTGACGGCTTCAATTCCGCCTCTGATTATGGGCCCGGGTTACTGACGGTTAGCCATAGTCCCTTTCAACCTGGCCTGATTCCATCGGCTAAGCATGAGGCCTTGGGTGATGAAAGCTTTTGGCTCAATGGGGCAAAGATTACGGCCGGGGCAAGCCAGCGGGAGCAGGAGATCGCCCAGGTGCTGGCAGATGAACTTAATAGGCGTAACCCTGGGGTGGGAGTCTCGGTAGGTGCAGGCGGTAATATTCTGCTTATGCTTGGCCGTGGGCCCGACCAGAGGGAAGGTTACAGATTGAGCATCAACCCAAGTGGTATTACGATCGAAGGCAGGGAGACTGATGGTCTTTTCTGGGGGGCAATGACGGTGGTTAATCTCTCGGATGATGGAAAGGTGACTTGTGCGAAAATTGAGGATTACCCGGCCATGGAGTTCCGTGCCATCCATATGAATGTCCGCGAACCAAACAGGGATCGCTTCTTTGACGGAAATGAGGGGAAGATTCCTACCAGTTATTACGGCAAGTCGATTATGTACTCGCTTGACTGGCTCAAGAACTTTGCCCGTGAATGCGCCTTACTTAAGATGAACTATATTGTCTTCGAGAGTGACGACAAGGTTCAGTGGCGCGCCACCCCTGATAAGCGGCATGATCCGTCATTGACACCAGATGAGGTGAGGGAGTGGTGCGACTATGCCTTGAAGTATAATGTCAAGATTTGTCCCCTGGTCAATGCCCCAGGCCACGCCCATTGGTATACCAGCCATGGAAAGGAAGGTTATGGCGGCTGGGATGCACCTGGTTATGAGCTGGATACTGACGATCCACAAGTTCAGGCGGATTTCAGGTCAATCGTGGAAGATGAATGCCTTTGGTTTAGCGCTGAGTATGTCCATCTGGCCGCAGATGAAACCGGCAATGTAGAAGATTTCCTTAAACCACTTTTCGAGGTGGTCAATCAGCATAACAAGACAGCCATAGTCTGGTCTGGCGGGGCGAATGATGTGGCTGAAGAATTCGGCGCTATTGTTATGAAGTGGCACTATACAGGCGAGGGCCAATCATTATCACCTGGTGGTATAGGGGCGGGCGCTATCTTTAGTAATAGTGCCGGTCAGGGAATTATGGGCTACGATGACCGTTCAGCTAATAACTACGGTTGGGGTAAAAAAGTGGTTGAGGGAGGCGCCCTGGGATTCCTCACTGATGTGTGGATGAACTACCCTGGCCCCTCTTACGAAGGTTTGTGGGAACAGATCCACATGGCAAGCCAGGCCAAGTGGGGGCCGAACAGTAAGCCTACCGACTATGGCTTGCGCTTTGCCAAACAATTTTTCGGTGTAGCCGACGAAGGCATCTACGACTCCTACGATAAGCTTTATGACTTAAAGCATAGCGGCACCCGTTCCTATTTTTACCTCTCCGCTCGTGATGTGGCCAACCCAGTGAAGGAAAGTTGGATCTGGGACCCAGATGAATACTTGTTGAAGGCAGAGAGCCTCCAGCAAGCGGTTGAGCCCTTTATGGGTGATGTCAAACGTCACCAAATTGCCATTGACTTTCTTGATTGGTATGCTCAATTTATTGAATTTCAGGCGTGCACCTTAAAGTATTATCTTGATAACAGTCGAGCCGACCTGAGGACAAGGGCCAGAGAAATGGCGGCAGAAGTCAAGGATGGTTTCCAGAATATTTGGGGTTGGGGTATGACCGGACAATACGCCATCGACAGTTGGAAGCAGGTCATAGATAGTAGAGAGGAAGAGTTAGGCGGATACCCTCCTCAGGCCAGGCCCTTTATTAGCCTGATTGAACCCGATGGAATAGATGACCTGACCGACCGCAGTTATCTTATTACCTGGCAGGATGAAGATGTAGATGACGATGCCCGCATCTCTCTTTACTTCGATAATGATACTGATTCCTCGGCCGGTCTTCGACTCATTAAGACTAATTTGAGTGAGGATGATGAAACTGATGCCTATCTCTGGGATACCTCAGCGGTAGCTGAAGGTGACTACTATATCTATGCTGAGATCACTGACGGTAATTCTTCCGCTTCTACTTACAGCCCTGGGCCGGTAAGGATTATTCACCCGGCGCCTTTTAAAATCGAGTGCCGTTCGCCTCAGATAGCCGGGACAGAGTTTGAAGTTAGCCTACTGGTTGGAGAACAGGAAAGGCCGGTCGAAAATCTCTTCGGCCTATCCTTTATCCTGACCTATTCTGACACCGAATCTATTAGGGTGGTAGAGCCGGCCAAAGATAATATCCTTATCGAACCCAATGACTTCTTAGGTTCAGATATACTTACTGTTTTTGGTATAGATCAGGTGAGAGGTGAAGTGAGGATTGGTCTCTCCAGAAAGGAAGGCCATGGTGGCGTGACGGGATTTGGCCGGCTGGCTCGAATCAGATTTCATCTCCTGGTTCAAGCCGCGGAAAAAGGCCTTGTTTCCTTTGGGCTCAAGGATGTTACAGCGACAGCGCCGGATTTGGGGGTTATTAATCTCAGGGCTTATGGCAAAGAATTAAGCGTTGACAATCCGGTAGTCTGGCCGGGAGATACCAATAATGATGGGACCGTGAATGAGATTGACATCCTACCCATAGCTTCCTATTGGCTGCGTGTCGGGCCACCTCGTGAAGGGGCCTCTTCCAACTGGGAGGGACAATCGGCTTCCATCTGGCCGGATCCCTCGGCCCTTTATGCCGATGCCAATGGAGATGGGGTCGTTGACGAACGGGAGATTATGCCGATCGGTTTAAACTGGGCTCAGAGCCATCCGAGGGGACCTGTGCCTACCCCAGTCCGAACGCCTCTGGTCGAAAGGGTCCCTGTCCGAAAAAACCCGCTGGAGGCTTATCAAACTATCTACCAATTCCTTCGGGATTTACCCGAAAATGAAGCCACCTTGAGAATGAAGGCCCTGCTGGCAGAGCTAATTGAGTCGGCTGAAGTTGAGTTTCAGCCTGCCGGTTCCTCAATAGCCACCAGTCTGGCGCAGAACTACCCTAATCCGGCCAATCCTGGCACCTGGCTTCCTTTCACGCTTTCTAACCCCTCTCCGGTAACTATCCGGGTCTACAACAGCGGAGGGGAATTAATCAGGGTTTTAGAGCTTGGCCCCCAAGGGGCGGGTAAGTATATCACGCCTGCCCGGGCGGTCCATTGGGATGGTCGTGATGAAGAAGGCCGGGAGGTGGCTTCCGGGGTCTATTTTTATCAACTTCGGGCCGGAGATTTTATCTCCACCCGGAAGATGATCGTCCATAATCGGTGAACCGATAACCGATGACCGATGACCGATCTGAGGGCGGCAGGAGGCGGCGCTATGCTACACAAGTTAGTCTTTCTACTGTTAGTCAGCTTAATAGTCAACCTGGTCTTTGTCCCTGGTGTCTCTTCCTCTGAATTTGTTCCAGGCGAACTTATCCTAAAACTCAAGCGGTCTCCAAAGATAAACCAGCTCGATCTTCCTAAGAAGGGTCAGGGAATATTTACTAATCTCCCTACCCTGGATGAATTAAACAGAGAATTCCACGTAACTGAAATGAAGAAATTGCTCGAGCTTCATCCCCCGATCAGGGAGAGCTCGATTCAGGCCATTGACCTGACTGACCTCTTTAAACTTATCCTCCCGGCTGATTCTGATCTGGAAGCGGTGGCAGCGGCTTACCGAAAAAACCCCCTGGTGGAATATGCCGAGCCTAATTATATCCGTCGGGTCAGTTATACCCCTAATGATCCCTCTCTTTCCTGGGGACTCTCCAAGGTTGAGGCCTATTCTGCCTGGGATATAACCTCCGGGAGCAATGAGGCGATCATTGCGGTGGTTGATACTGGCCTTGACTGGGACCATCCTGATTTAGCGGCTAACGTCTGGATTAACGCGGGTGAAATCCCTGGTAATGGGCTGGATGACGAGGGGAACGGATTTGTAGATGATTACATGGGTTGGGACTTTACTGATGCACCTGGCGGCCCTGGGGCTGAGGGAGAGGATTATCTGGAGCGAGATAACGATCCTATGGATTTTCATGGGCACGGAACCCATGTAGCGGGCATTGTAGCGGCGGTAGCCAATAACTATCAGGGATCAGCCGGTCTGGCTTACGGTTGTAAGGTGATGGCTGTTAGATCAGGCTATGCGACGAACAATGGCGACGGCTGGCTGGAAGATGACGACTGTGCCGCGGCTATCATCTATGCCGCCGACAACGGGGCTAAGGTAATAAATATGAGTTGGGGAAGTTATTCCCCCTCCAGTGTGATCCAGGATGCCCTCGATTATGCCGCCCTGGCCGGGTGTCTGCTAATAGGCGCGGCCGGAAATTCCAATACATCATCTGTTTTATATCCGGCCGGTTACCCCAATGTATTAGCCGTGGCCGCTACCGACAATAATGATAGAAAGGCCAGCTTTTCCAACTATGGCCACTGGATAGATGTCTGTGCGCCGGGCACAGGGATTTATTCCACCCTCTTCGATAATACCTACGCCTCCTGGAGCGGCACTTCTATGGCGGCCCCATTTGTGGCGGCTTTAGGTGGACTGATCTTCTCTCAAAATCCTACCTGGAATTGGGAAAAGGTAGCCCAACACATCAAGGAGACAGCCGACAATATCGATTCCATTAACCCCTCCTATGCCGGTCTCTTAGGAAGTGGCCGGATAAATGCTTATCGGGCGGTGCTTTCTGAGACAGAACCCCTGGCTTGCACCCTTACCACTCCACCAGCGGATATCTGGCTCAGAGGGACAGTGACTATCTCGGCTGAAGCTGGGGGAGGCAGTGGTATTAGGTGGGTCGAATTCGGTTATTCGACTAACTCTACGGATGGTCAGGATGGGGACTGGTTTGACTGTCCAGGAAGTCCCGACTCATCCGCCCCTTATTACATCGAGTGGGCGACCCAACCCGCGGCTGGAACCGATTCCGCTGTCTGGCTAAGGGCCAGGGCTAAAGATAACTCAGAGGCCTATTCCGGTTACGATACCAGAATGATTAAGGTTGACAACAGTGGTCCTACCTTCGTTTCTTGGACGGCTAACCCTTCTGATCTTACTGGAAGCTCAAGCGGATCATTTACTCTCCAGGTAGAAATTGTTGACGATGGTTCCGGCTTGACAGGCTCTACCCCCCAATTTGATTACCGAATTGATCCGGGAGGTTACGATAAGTACGAGGATATGACCTTTGAAGGAGCCAATAGTTGGTCTTACCAGATTCCTGAGCCGGCTGGAGGTTGGGCATCTCAAATAGAGAAGACAATTTATTATCACGCCAGGTGTAGTGACGCGCTTGGCAACGAAGGCATCAGCAGTGAACAGGCAGAATTTATCGAAGATGATGTGGCCCCGCCAGGGGTGTCTAATTTTTCAGCTCTGGCTATGAATGGCCGTATTGATTTACAATGGGATAACCCTACCGTCCCTGATTGGCAGGGCACTCAAATCCGGGTGGCGGCTGATACCTATCCGGCTTCACCGGCGGAAGGCACCTTGGTCTATGATGGAACAGCCACCAGCTTCACTCACACCGGATTGACTAACGGAACCACCTATTACTATTCTGCCTTCACCTACGATGAAGTCCCCAATTATTCCTGGCCGGCTTATGCTGAGGCGACTCCCCTGGCTTCCCCATTATCCATTGTTTTACCGGCTGAGACGCTGCCGGCCGGATCAACCTTCTGGGCTGATGTTGTCCTGGGGGAGGATAATAACGCCGCCGAAGACCTCATGGGGCTTTCCTTTGTTCTCACTTACAGCGAAACCTCGACCCTTAGGGTGACGGAAGACCATATCTTTGTCGAGACCGGAAGCTTTTTAGGCCCGGGTTTAGTGGAGATGTCCAAGGCAGACCAGGAGAAGGGGGAGATAAGACTGGGTTTATCCAGAAAATATCCGGCGGAAGGAGCGACCGGTTTTGGGAGGATAGCCCGGCTTGAATTTCAGCTTCTCCCTGGGGCTATGTCCGGTCAGGTTATATCCTTCAACTTAAAGGATGTCACGGCCAGAAATGAAGCCGATGATCCGATTGATCTATCTGTTTATCCGGACAAATTAACCGTAAGCCATATAATTGTCTGGGCGGGAGACACCAACAATGATGGCCTAGTTAATGAGATCGATATCCTGCCTATTGCTTCTTACTGGGGACTTACTGGTCCGGTCAGGGAGGGCGCCTCTTCGTCCTGGGAAGGACAATCTGCCTCAACCTGGTCTCAGCCTGAGGCAACTTATGCTGATGCTAACGGGGATGGGGTAATAGACGAAAGGGAGCTAATCCCGATTGGTCTGAACTGGGATTTGACTCATTCAGCCTCTGGTTCATTAGCCGCCCCAGTGGCTGCGATGGAGTCAACCAGGCCCCACCCCTTAGCAGCATACGAGGCTATCTATCGCTTTCTCCAAAACTCCCCTGAAAGTGAAGCCACTACCCGGATGATAGCCTTGCTTTCCGACTTGATCGCCGAAGCTAAAACCATTACCCAAATTCCAGACATCACCGGTCTGGAGCAAAACTATCCCAATCCGGTCAATCCTGAGACCTTTATTCCCTTCCATCTTAGCCATCGAGCCCAAGTAACCATCCGCATCTACGATCTATCCGGCCAGTTGATTCAGACCTTAGATTTGGGGATATTAGAGCCGGGGTCCTATCTGAACCGGAACAGGGCAGCCTTCTGGGATGGTCAGGATGAAGCCGGAAACGAAGTTGCCTCTGGGGTCTATCTTTACCAGCTTCAAACAGGCCCGCATATCTCCACTCGAAAATTGATCGTCTTCAATCGGTGACCGCACCCGCCGGCGCCTTAAAAATTCGTAATCGTTCACCACAGAGTAACTACTCAAAACTAAGTTAAGCAGTTAGTTGGGAGACAAAGCAAAATTCCCTCTCCCTTGATGGGAGAGGGATAGGGTGAAATTGGCGGGCAATATTATTACTCTTGCTAAAAACCTTAGAAAAAGAGCTACCACCCTCCCCTAACCCCTCCCATCAAGGGAGGGGAAGCTCTTATGCCGACGCTGTCAGGACAAAAGGA
>JBFMHI010000042.1 GCA_040753085.1 bacterium
TAGGGACAACCCTTGTGGTTGTCCGCCTATGGAACGGACAGGGACAAGCTCTGTCCCTACAACTCCGCCTTCTGTCCTCTATTATTTATCCGTGCTAATCCGTGTCAATCAGTGGCTGAACGGTTACAAAAATAGATTCGCGATTCGCAATTCGAGATTCGCGATTCGATAAATGGCCGCAACGATGCCCCTTGACCAACTTTGTTTAGCACATTGAGATAAATTATATCATTCCCCTTTCATCCTGTCAAGAAAAAAATGTAACTACTCAGCCCCAAAAGTCACTAACGACCTGTGCAATTAGAAATTACAAGCACTTCCTTTCAAACCTGAAAGGTTTGAACTTCACATAGCCGTATGTGAAACATACGGTAACAAAAATATAAATCAGCCCAACCCTGAAAGGGTTGAATGTTATGCGATGGACAATGTTCGACCCTTACAGGGTCGAGCGTTGCGGGCGTATTTATTTCCGTAGATTGGTATCTACGGCTATTTAAAATTTGACGCTTTCAGCGTCAGTAGGTTAAACCTAATTGCACAGGTCGAAAAAATTTAATCAACCGTCTGGGAGGAACTTACGGATCAGGTGTGAAATCACCGAACAGGGCGCCAGTGGGGCAGGCAATAACGCATTTACCGCAGGAGTCACAAGTGGTCTCTGCTAAGGGTTGGTCAAAGGTAGGTTTTATTATGGCCTCAAAACCCCGATTGACAAAACCAAGGGCGCCTAACTCTTTTATCTCAGCACAGATGCGAACACAGCGGCCGCAGCGAATGCATTTGTTGGGGTCATGTCCGACTAAGGGATTAGAACGGTCGATAGGATATATATGTATGGCCCCCCCCTTGAATTTGTGCGGATCGGGTTGATATTCAACGGCATATTTTCTTAAAGAACAATCATCCACCGCGATGCAGCCGCATTCAAGGCATCGTCCGGCTTCAGTCACCGCCTGATCCTCTTCCAGCCCCAGCTCTACCTCATCAAAACCGGTCAGGCGATCTTCCTTATTCAACTCCGGCATCCTAACCCGTGGCTTTCGTTCCACTGCCTCAAATTCAGTCCGATCTATCTCTGATAACTCCCCCTTGCTTACATTAAAGGGGATCACCCCAGCCTCTATCTTACCCTGGAAATACTGATCGATGGCTTCTGCTGCCTGCCTTCCACCAGCGATGGCCTCAATAACCGTAGCCGCGCCAGTCACGGCATCACCTGCGGCAAAAACACCTTCTCGGCTGGTCATATATATTCCCGATCTGACCTTGATTTGCCCGCGTTCTAATTCAATACCGGCTTTCTCCAGGCCACTGGTTTCAGGGAACTGACCAATAGCCGCAATAACAAAGTCTACTTTTATCTTGAATTCGGATCCTTCCACCCGCATCGGTCGTCTGCGGCCGCTGGCATCCGGCTCACCCAACTCCATCTTAACACACTCCAGTTCAGAGACACGGCCATTTTGACGGATGACCCTGGTTGGAGCAGTTAGGAAGTGATATTTTACCCCCTCTAACTCGGCCTGGTGGACCTCATAGTCATTCGCCGGCATCTCTTGCCTGGAGCGGCGGTAAAGGAGGAGAGTCTCATCAGCACCCAACCGGAGTGCGCTTCGAGCCGCATCAATGGCCGTATTACCTCCACCGATAATAGCTACTCGCCCGAAGATCTGGACATCTTTGCCCAAGCCAATATCTCGCAGGAATTCCACCCCGGAAAGTACCCCTTCAACCTCTTCTCCTTCTACCCCCAAGGTGTAGCTCCCCTGGGCCCCAATTCCCAAAAAGATGGCCCCAAAGCCTTGCTCAAAGAGATCTTCCAGATGGAAGTTCTTACCCAGCCGCTGACCTGTCTTGATTTCAACTCCTAAATCGGTAATAGTCTGTATCTCTTTATCTAACACAGCCTTAGGAAGCCGGTATTCAGGGATGCCGTATCTTAACATCCCGCCTGGCTGGGGAAGCGCCTCAAAGATGGTGCAGGCATATCCTTTCAGGGAAAGATAATAGGCCGCCGAAAGGGAAGCCGGTCCGGCCCCAATCAAGGCCACCCGGTGATCGGATTGCGGATTGGGGATTGCGGATTGGGGATTGGGGATTGCGGATTGCGGATGGGGAGAAAAAGTAGACGCTGGTTGGTATGAAGTCTCAGCGGCCAGGTCGTAGTCAGCCGCAAATCGCTTCAGAAAATTAATGGCTACCGGTTCTTCCACCAGATTTCTTCGACAGGCCTCTTCACAAAATCGAACACATACCCGACCGCAGATAGAAGGCAGGGGATTGTTCTCTTTTATTACCCTGACCGCCTCCCGGTATTGACCTTCCCGGATAAGGGCCAGGTATTCCTTGACCCTTATCCCGGCCGGGCAGGCCATCTGGCAGGGGGGGAGGCAATCACCATAATGGTCTGACAAGAGAAGTTCCAGGCACAGTTTTCTGGCCCTCTGGACGGCTTCGGTGTTAGTTCTGACCACCATCCCTTCCGTAACCTTGGTGGCGCAGGCCGGAACCAACCCCCGCCGGCCTTCGACCTCAACCACGCAGATAAAGCAAGAGGTAAAGGGTTCCAGATTCGGATCGTGACAGAGAGTAGGAATAGAAATCCCTTCGGCTTTGGCTACTTCAAGGATAGTTTTATCTTCCTGGGTGATTACTTCTTTTCCCTCCAGAATAAGTTTTACCTTGGACATTTCTCTTCTCCTACATAGGCTGAAGGCTGAAGGCTGAAGGCTGAAGCCTATCTACCTGAGTAGTTACAATTCGAGATAATTAACTCGCCATTGCCTTGGCCCTAAACGCTCGATTTCACCACTGGCCAGCTTTCTTTTCATCCGGGCATGATCAAGCCGGAGCAGCAATCGGTGTTTTTCGGGGTCACGTGGTCTTCCCCTGGCTGCCCGATGAGAAAAGGTTGATCGTATCTTGGCCAATTTCTGGGCATAGTCGATTCTCTTTTTTTGCCTGTACAGGTCAAAATCAATCGCCAATTTCTTCCGTCTCCTCTTTGATTTCCAACAACTCTTTAAGGGTGGCCTCTTGTTGCGCCTTTTTTTTAAGATAATCCCAGTCAATTTCAGACTTGTGCAAGCTGATAAGATTCATCACCCAGCGGCGGTCATCTTCCCAATGCCAGTGGACATACCCATTTAGTCTGTCAATAATAAGGTCTTCCAGGCCGATAATGTAACAGCTCATATCTTCAATCTCTACTTTAGTCAGAGGGGCCTCTTCGCCTTCCAGGGATCCGGCAGGTGATTCAATAACTATATCGAGATCTTCGCTGGACCAATAGCGCCCTTCCTTTTTAAGTCCCAAGTTATCCATCACTTCCGTCAGGATTTGATGGTCTGATACCGCCATATCCAGATCAAAGGTGGCGTAACCACCAAAGGTGTAATATTCGACTGCCCCTCCCCCAATAAGAATGGGCTTGACGTTATAAGGGTGTAAGGCCTCAGTAATGACAGCCAGTATCCAGAGCCTCTTCTTTAAGGGGTTTTCAATAGAGGCGGCCTTTTTTAACTTCTCCCTGAGATCAAGGATATTGGGCATTATTCCACTCTAATCGCCTCGAACTTGCACTTGGCCAGGCACTGACCGCATTTGGTGCAAAGGGTCTGGTCAATAGAATAAGGCTCTTTCTTCTTGCCTTTGGCGGCCTCAACCGGGCAGACCTTGGCGCAGAGGCCGCAGCCGGTGCAAAGTTCCTCGATGACAGTAAAGGTAAGCAGCGGCCGGCAAGACCTGGCCGGGCAGCGTTTTTCAATAATATGGGCCTCGTATTCCTCCCTAAAATATCTAAGGGTAGTCAAGACAGGGTTGGGAGCTGTTTGCCCCAGACCGCAAAGGGAGGTTGTCTTTACCGACTCTGAAAGTTCTTCCAATAATTTGAGGTCTTCTATTCGCCCCTCTCCTTGGCAAATTCTCTCCAGGATTTCCAGCATTCGCTTTGTCCCCAACCGGCAGAAGGTGCATTTACCACAGGATTCAGCCTGGGTGAAGTTCAAAAAGAAGCGGGCGATATCCACCATACAGGTGGTCTCATCCATGACCACCATTCCACCTGAGCCCATGATGGCGCCGGTAGCGGTAATGGCCTCATAATCAATGGGGGTATCCAGCAAGTAGGCCGGGATACATCCCCCGGAAGGACCACCCAACTGAACGGCCTTGAATTCCCGATCCTCTTTGATTCCTCCCCCTATGTCAAAAATTATTTCCCTGAGGCTTAATCCCATAGGGACCTCAACCAGGCCACCCCGTTTTATCTTACCGGCCAGGGCAAAGACCTTGCTGCCTTTACTTTTCTCTGTTCCCAGAGAAGCAAAGGCCCCGGCGCCATTAAGTATAATCCAGGGGATGTTGGCCAGGGTTTCCACGTTATTGATATTAGTCGGTTTGCCCCAGAGGCCGGAAACGGCCGGGAAGGGGGGTCTGAGGCGGGGCATGCCCCGTTTGCCTTCAATAGAGGCGATCAAGGCGGTTTCTTCCCCACAAACAAAAGCACCGGCCCCTTCCTTGATCTTGAGGTCAAAACTGAAATTACTTCCCAGGATGTTTTGGCCTAAGATCCCCTGGTCTTTGGCTTGCTTAATGGCTATCTTCAATCTGGCCACCGCCAGGGGATATTCGGCCCGGACATAGATATAGCCAACTCCAGCGCCAATAGCATAAGCGCCGATAAGCATCCCTTCTATTACCGAATGAGGGTCTCCCTCCAGGACCGACCGGTCCATAAAGGCCCCGGGATCACCTTCGTCCGCATTGCAGATAAAATATTTCGGCTTTGTATCAGACTGGGCCGCTAATCGCCACTTCAGGCCCGTGGGAAATCCGGCTCCACCTCTGCCCCGTAAGCCTGAATCAAGCACTTCAGAAATAACTTGAGCCGGTGTCATCTCTTTCAGAACCCGCTTCAGGGCCTGATAGCCGTCTCTAGCCTGGTATTCCTCAATAGACTCCGGAGAGATAAGGCCACAATTTCGAAGCACAATCCGCTTTTGGTCTTTAAGAAAGGCGTCATCATCTGTTACTACTCCTTCAGCCCGGGCGATCCATTCGGTAATTGGTTTGCCCTCGAGGAGATGCTCATCCAGGAGGCGGTCTGTCTTCTCCGGGGTGACCTCTTTGTAAAGTGTCCGCCTGCCTTGGGGGTCGATAACATCAACCAGCACCTCATTATAGCACATCCCCAGACAGCCGGTCTCTTCCATCTCAGCCGATAATTTACGTTGGGCTATGCCTTCTTCCAGGGCCTTATACACTCCCCGTCCATCGGAAGCGACCCCACAACTGCCCAGACCAACCACTACCCGCCATTTATTTTCCATCCATATCCCCCTCTACCTATTCTTTTCGCCATTCGTAACCGTTCAGGTATCAGCCCTCAGGTGTCAGGCCTTATGGAGGGTGAACCTTCCAAAATGCTAATATCTATCCAGAATCTTCTTCACTTTATCTGAAGTCAATCGGCCGTAAGTCTCTTCATTGATCATCACCACCGGCGCCAGGCTGCAGCAGCCCAGGCAGGCCACCCGCTCTGTAGTGAATTTTCCGTCCTCGGTTGTTTCGCCTTCTTTGACCTTAAGATGACGGCAGAGACTATCGCTGATTCCTTCAGCGCCATTCACATGACAGGCTGTCCCATGGCAGACCTTGACAATATTTTTCCCTAAGGGGGTGAAGCGAAACTGGGTGTAAAAGGTGGCCACCCCATAGACATCACTTTCGTAAATTCCCAACCTTTCGGCAATCCGGCTCATCACCGGCTTAGAAAGATAGCCCTGTATGGCCTGAGCCTGCTGAAGGACAGGAATAAGGCTGCCTTTCTCTTTTTGGTATTCGGTCAGGACCGTTTCTAAGGCCTGCTCTTTATCCGGCATTTCTTTCCTCCACATAAAGGACACAAGGGACGTAAGGGACGTAAAGGACGTAAGGGAGTTTCTAACAAAAAGACAAGAAATCTGCACCCCAATGGGTAGCTTCTCTCCTTAAAATCAGAGCCACCCTCTCTTTACCATCTCTTCCGCAATCTGAACCGCATTCAAGGCGGCCCCTTTTCTCAGGTTATCAGCCACAATCCAGAGATTAAGCCCATGGGGAATCGATTCATCCTTCCTGATGCGGCCAACTAAGGTTTCATCTCGACCAGCCGCCTCTATTGAGAGAGGATAAAGATTCCTGGACGGGTCATCCACTACCTTAACTCCAGGGGCGCTGCTCAAGATTTCTCTGGCTTGATCAGGACTTAAAGGCTCAGAGAATTCCACATTTACTGACTCAGCGTGGGAGATAAAGACCGGCACCCTGACCGTGGTAGCCGTAACCGCTATCAAATTATCCCCCATAATCTTTCTGGTCTCATTAACCATCTTCATCTCTTCTTTGGTGTAGTCATTCTCCAGGAAGATATCTATATGGGGAAGGATGTTGAAGGCAATCTGATGAGGATACACTTCTTTAACTACCTTTTCGCCTTTAAGCACCGCCTGACTTTGGATTCGCAGCTCTTCCATCGCCTTCCAGCCGGTGCCTGACACTGCCTGGTAGGTAGAAACCACCACCCGCTTGATCCTGGCCGCATCATGGAGGGGTTTTAATACTACCACCATCTGAATAGTAGAGCAGTTAGGGTTGGCAATAATACCTGGACCCGGCTTGAGTGTCTCCGGGTTTACCTCAGGAACAACCAGCGGGATATCAGGCTCCATCCGAAAGGCGCTGGAGTTGTCGATCACCACTGCCCCAGCTTTGGCCGCCAGGGGGGCAAACGCCTTGCTCACCCCCCCTCCGGCTGAAAAGAGGGCAATCTCTATGCCCCCAAAAGAGTCCTCCCTTAATTCAGAGACAGTTATTTCTGTTCCCTTAAACTCTATTGCCCGGCCGGCAGAACGAGCACTGGCCAGAGGCCGCAGCTCTTTAACCGGAAAATTCCTCTGACTCAAGGTCTTGATCATCTCTGAGCCTACCGCTCCGGTAGCTCCAACCACGGCAACGTTATATTGACGCATGATCCACCCTCTTTTCTTCAGTCTGAAGGGCAACCACAAGGGGTTGCCCCTAATTGTGTTGGGCAACCACAAGGGGTTGCCCCTACTCTCACCTTTGTCTTCTGTCCTCTGCTATCTGCTATTTATCCGTGCTAATCCGTGCTAATCAGTGGCTGAATAATTACAATTGTTTTGTAAGCGTTCAGCCACTAAGGCACAAAGACACAACCTCGATGCTCGATGCTGGATGCTCGATACTCGATGCTGGATACTGGATCCTTTACCAGCATCGAGTATCGAGGATCGAGCATCGAGGATCGAGCATCGAGCATCGAGCATCGAGGATCGAGGATCGAGCATCGAGCATCGAGCATCGAGCATCGAGTATCGAGGATCGAGCATCGAAGATCGAGCATCGAGGATCGAGCATCGAGCATCGAGGATCGAGGATCGAGCATCGAGCATCGAGGATCGAGGATCGAGCATCGAGCATCGAGTATCGAGGATCGAGCATCGAGGATCGAGCATCGAGCATCCAGCATCATGTGCTGAACGGTTACCAATTGTTAATTACTGTATCTGTCCACCTTTAATTACCACCACCCGCCTGGCGATATTTACCGCCACCTCTCTTTTCTGGGTAGCTAAAAGGATAGTGGTCCCTGATTGATTGACTTCGTTAAAGAGACTAAGAATGTCTTCGGATAAAATCGGATCGAGGTTTTCCAGGGGTTCATCAGCCAGAAGTATGGGGGGATTGGTAATAATTGCTCTGGCAATGGCCAGTCGCTGTCTCTCTCCACTACAAAGGTCTTTAGCCCGGGCACTCCGTTTTTCCCAAAGACTAACTCTGGACAAGGCCAGGCCAATTCGTTCTTTAATATTCTCTTTCGGCCACCCAGCTATCCAAAGGGGTAAGGAGAGATTTTCTTGAACCGTCTTTTCATCTAACAGTTTAAGATCTTGCCATATAACTCCGATGCGTTGAAGCAAGGCGGGAATTTCCTTGGGAGGCATTCGACCTACATTTTTCTTTTCCACCAGGACCTGACCAATGCTGGGCAGGCGGGAACGATTAATCAAAGAAAGCAAAGCCGTCTTACCTGCCCCGGATGGCCCCAGGAGAATGACAAAATCTCCCTGGCTTAGTTGAAGGTTGATATCACTTAAGACCTCAATTCCTCCGTACCTGAGGAAGACATGATGAAGTTGGATCATATTCAGACAGTAGGCAGTAGTTAGAGTTTTTTCTTCCTTTCCATCACTTCCAGCACCGCCTTCACAATATCTGCATCGCTCATGTGGAACTTTTCCAGAAGATCTCCGGGTGGACCAGAAATGCCGAATCTATCACGCATCCCTATTCTTTTCATAGGTGCTGGTCTTTCTTCTACCAGGACATCAGCTACGGCACTGCCTAATCCGCCAATAATAGTATGTTCTTCGGCTGTAACAATAGCCCCGGTCTCGGCGGCCGCCTTCAGGATAGCTTCCTTATCGAGCGGCTTAATAGTGCTCATATTGATCACGCCTATATTTATTCCTTGCTCTTTCAATTTCTCAGCGGCGGCCATGGCCTCAAAGACCATCAAACCGGTAGCAATACAGGTAGCATCGCTTCCTTCCTTGAGAGTAAAAGACTTGCCGATCTGGAATTCATAATCAGGCGGACAAACCAGAGGGAATTTAGCCCTCCCCAATCTGATATAAACCGGACCATCATATTCGGCGGCGGCTAAGACGGCCTGCTCTGTTTCAAGCCCATCAGCCGGGACAATAACAGTCATATTAGGCAACATCCGCATAATGGAGATATCTTCCACCGCCTGATGAGAGGCCCCATCTTCTCCCACAGAAATCCCGGCATGGGAGGGCACGATCTTAACATTCAACCTGGGCCAGCACACGCAGTCTCTGATCTGCTCAAAACATCTGGACGAGGCAAAAACAGCGAAGGAGCTGGCAAAAGGAATCTTACCGCAGGTGGCCAGACCGGCGGCCGCGCTAATCATATTGGCCTCAGCAATGCCGAAATTAAAAAATCTATCCGGAAATTTGGCCGCAAATTTATCTGTCCTGGTAGAAGAAGACACATCCGAATCCAGCACCACCACCCTTGGATTAGTTTCACCCAATTTCAATAAAGCCTTGCCATAGGCATCCCTGGTAGCCATCATCTCAGGCAATTTCTTTTCCTCCTTTACCTGGTTAAATTTAAAAGGTCCTTCAGTAGAAGCCCGCCTACACCTAAAATAAGAGGTGCAAATAAACCCATCATCCATCGGAAGTGCCGATTCATTTCTTTTCTCAAATCGGTAATACTTTCCCCTATCCGCGCAAACCTTTCATCTACCTTTTCAAACCGACAATTTACTTCTTCGAATCGACGAATCATATCTTCTTTAAGTTCATTGATCCGATCATTCAAGCGGTCATCTCCGTTTTTTATAACCCCCTCCAGCCTGGTAATCTCGGAAACAAACCGTTTCTCCCTTTCATCCAGGAAACGATCGTAATAAGGAGGGATTTCAACTTGTGCTTCTGCCACGGCTGCTTTGGCCATAATCTCTCGCCTCCTTTTCTAACTTAACTCTGATAGGGCCTTTTCTGCTTCTTCTCTGGTTGGAGCTACTCCATGAAAACCAACCACCCCTTCCATAAAGGAAACACCCTTTCCTTTAATGGTGTGGGCAATAATTATCGTCGGCTTTCCCTTAGTTTTCTTGGCTTCTTCAGCCGCCTTGATAATTTGCTCTATGTTATGTCCATCTATTTCCAGGGTGTGCCAACCAAAGGCCTTCCATTTGTCAATCAAAGGTTCAATCGCCATAATATCTTCTACCCGGCCATCGATCTGGAGTTTATTGTAATCCAGGAAGGCGCACAGATTATCAAGCCGATAATGGGCGGCGCTCATCGCTGCTTCCCAGACCTGTCCTTCTTGAACCTCTCCATCGCCAAGGACCACATAGACTCGATAGAGAGCGTGGTCTATTTTGCCAGCCAGAGCCATCCCCACCGAAACCGAAAGCCCCATACCCAGGGAGCCGGTAGACATTTCCACTCCGGGCGTAGCCATCATATCCGGATGCCCTTGTAATCGGGAGTTTATTTTTCTTATGGTTTTCAGCTCGGAAACAGGGAAATAACCACACATAGCCAGACAGGCATAGACGGTAGGGACAGCATGTCCTTTGGAAAGAACAAACCTGTCTCTCGCCGGCCACTTAGGATCATCCGGCCGGTGACGCATGACTTCAAAATAGAGGGTGGTGACAATATCTGCACAGGAGAGGGATCCGCCAGGATGTCCGGACCCCGCCTCCGCCAGCATACTGACAATATGTCGTCTTACCTCCTTAGCGCGTTCTTCTAATTCAGAAATAGAACAGGACATCGATAACCTCCTTAAGTTAATTTCGGATTACGGATTGCGGATTTTGTAAGCGTTCAGCCACTAAGGCACAAACTCGATACTCGAGCCTCGATCCTCGATGCTCGATCCTCGATGCTGGTAAAGGATCCAGTATCCAGGATCGAGCATCCAGCATCGAGTTTATGCCTTAGGGGTTGAGTAGTCGCCTTTCTCTAAAAAATCTACCACCAACCTGAAAGTAGCTTCAGCTTTTTGCCTCAAGGGGGGCACTAATTTTTTTAATCTTTCCTGATAATTCTCACGATCCTCCCAAACGTGGGAAATGAGGCTAATCATAGATTCTTTGTCGGCTGTTTCCAGGGTTATCAGGGGCTGATCAACCGCCTGAATAAAAGAATCGATTTTGGGGTCGATACTTATGCCTACCATCGGCACCTGGTTGATGGCAGCCAGGATAAGGGCATGAAGCCTCATTCCTATTAAAAGATCAAGTCTCTCAATCGCTTCGATATACTTAGACAGGCCATAGCCCACAAATATGCCTATCTTGTGTTTCATGCTCAGTTTTATCTCTTGAGCCAGGTCAAAATCATATTGGGGATGAAAGGGGATAAGCGTAAAAGGGATATCGGGGAATTTTTCAGCCAATTCGTCTAATATCCTGGCTATCCTTCCGGCCAGATTAGGTCTCGATTTAAGGGGACGAATAACTACGCCTATTCCTTTACCTTTTTCGGCCGGGGCTAAGGAAGGAAGACTTAATACCGGGTCAGCCGTCACCATTAAATCCTGCCGGTTAAACCCGAGTCCTTCCAAGACCTTAGCCGATTGTTCCTCCCTGAGGGTAATAAGACTGGCCCTCTTCAGAACCGTCCTGGTAATAAATCTGTTTATCGAATTTCTTATGGGGCCAATCCCCTGGGCATAGATGATAACCGGTTTACCCAGGATTATGGCCAATTCCATTATTCCCAAATAGTAATAAAGAGAACGACTGCTGGTTACATCCTGGAGGAGCCCGCCGCCTCCGCTGATAAGGGCCTGGCAATCCCGCAGCCTAAAAAATATGGCCTTCAGATGACGACGATCTATTGTCTTCACCCCATAATCTTTAGCTGTCTGAGCAGGATCAGCTGAAGCAACTATCACCTCCAGGGAATCACATTCATTGAACCTATCTAATATGGCCTTTAGAATGAGTTCATCACCGACATTGCCGCAACCGTAATATCCGCTGAGAAGGACAGTCTTAGTCATTAGTCATCCAGAGGTTTATACCTCTTCCTCTATAACTACCATTAAGTTTAACATACCTTACTCTTTAAGTCAAGGAAAAATAGTAACCGGAGAAAAGTTAGGGAATTTCTGAGTAACCGGCTATCGGTGAAAAAAAGCAGTAATCGATCATTACTGATCACTGATTACCGATCTTTGCTCCAAGGTAACTACTCAGCCACCACATATTGATTTTGAAGCTTACAGAACACAATATATTGTGGTTCGTCTCCTTTTATAGGTTGCATAGAAAGCCGTTTTTTAGGAATTTTAGCTAACTTTTAAACACCTAAACACAATATGTTGTGGTTTCGCTAGGTAAGGCTACTATATAGAGGCTGAGTAGTTACGCTCCAAGGTAGTAAATATCTCGACAATCTTCGGATCAAACCGGCTTCCGGCATAGATATTTAGTTCTAAGATGGCTTCTTTTCCGGTTTTTGCCTTTCGGTAAGGACGATTACTGGTTATAGCCTCATAGGTGTCAGCCACAGCCATGATCTTGGCGGCCAGAGGGATTTCATCTCCGGTTAAACCTTCCGGATAACCTGATCCATCTACCATTTCATGGTGATATTTAATTCCAGCGTAAGTATGATCGGGCAGCTTAAGAGGCTCGACAATTCGAGCTCCAATAACAGGATGCTTCTTTATAACTTCGAATTCCTCTGGAGACAATCTGCCGGGTTTCAAAAGGACCGCATCAGGAATGCCTACTTTGCCTACATCATGAAGGTATCCGCCTCTCCTGATAGCCTCTATTTCAGCAAAGGAGAGGCCAAGCCTGACGGCTATAATTTCAGCATAAGAAGCGACTCGTTCACAATGCCCCCGGGTATAGACATCTTTAGCCTCTACGGCTCCGGCTAAGGAGAGAATAGAGGTAATAAAGTTTTCTTTTCTATCCTCATAGAGATACAGATTTTCAAGGATAACAGTTATTTCATCACCTAATATATTAAGAAGGGTTAACTTCTCGCCTGACAGGTATTTTCCATCTTCTCCTCCCAGGGTTAACATCCCCAGAAGATCATCCTTCGAGAAAAAAGACAGGCAGGCTGAGGCCTCAAGTTGCTCTAATTTCTCAAGCATCTCTTTTCTTATGTTTCTGAAACGTGGGTTCTCTATTATTTCTTCTTTTAACAATATTCTTTTTTCCTGAAACATCCAGGTGGGAAGCAAATCATCGGCCTTAAATCTATAATTTGACTTCTCCAAGCCGGTTGAGATACTCATAAAATATTCCTGCCTTTTTTTATCAAGCAGGATAAAAGAAATCTTCCAAACATCCATTATCTCAATTATCTTTCTTATTATAGAAGGTAAAATGCTATCCTTGTCACGAAGAGAAGTAATATCCTGGGTAATCTTTTCCACTACATCTTGCCGCTGGATTTTGTTTATACCGAGCAGATAATCTGCAGCTTTCCCCGTATATTCACTTAAAGGTTGAAAAATAAGAGACACGAACGTAGCCGCCAGAAAAACAGGGAAGATGGCTATTTCCCCTAGACCAACAGTGACCAGCAAAAAGGTTCCGACCACTGCACTGCCTACTACAGCGCCAATCATGATCTTTTTGACCACCCTTTTGGGATCAATGAGCCGGTAAGCAGTAGCTAAATAGTAGCCCATTAGCGAGGCGTAGCAGAAGATTACTAAAGAGGCCAGTGGATAAGTTGGCTGGAAGGGGAAGAGGCCAGTGGATGCTGCCGTTAAAGCAATTACCCCTCCCCAAAGAAGATATCCCTTTCGGTCTCCCAGAATACCTGAATCCTTCCCTCTATATCTGATCGAGAGAATATAAAAAGCCACCCCAAAGACCAGAATGAAAAAAACAAAAAAAACCCTCATCCAGTAAATAGAATTTCCCTCAAAAGAGGGTGGAGAGATAAAGAAGAGAAAAACACTGACCAAAGGTACACTAATACTGACGAAAGGTATTTTATCCTCCCGGGTAAGTTCCCGAATGAGATAGAAAAAAGCGGCCGGCATGGCAACCAGGCCGAAGATCGTCAGTCTCAGCCCATAATAAGAGGGATCTTCATTGTCCGGCCCGCCGATGAGTCTCCCCAAATTCCAAAGCCAGATAGATAAAACAAAGAGGAAAAAATATATCTTTAAGCTTTCTTCCCGCTCACGCCAGAAGAGAAGCAAGACCCATCCCGGTAAAAGAAGGATGGTCAAGATGGATGAAAGAGTGGATAAGGTAACCATACTCGATGCTCGATGCTCGATTTCTCGATGCTGGATGCTCGATACTTTTAAGTCTTGTGTCCGAGTTCTACCGATTTGGTAAAATTGGTTATCATTCTGCCCAGGTGGTCATATTCTTCGCAAAAATATTTGTAACTTTCTTCGTCTTTTAACGATTCAGTTTCATGCAGAGTATCTAAATGATCTCTTGTTTCATCACAAGAAGCCAATGAATAAGTTAGAAATTTTACAAATTCTGCTTTATATCTTCTTCGACCAAATCCTTCAACAATAGTGCTCTTTACAGATTTGCTCGATCTTCTTATTTGGCTCCCTTCTTCATACATCTCAAACTTTGGCAGCTTCAGACTCATCTCATGAATTTCTATGGCCAATTTATGAGCCTTCTTATAAATATCCAAATCCCTATAACTTATACATCATTTATCTTGCTTTATCAGCATCTAGCATCAAGCATCGAGCATCGAGCATCGAGCATCAAGCATCGAGCATCGAGCATCGAGCATCGAGCATCGAGTATCGAGTATCGAGCATCGAGCATCGAGTATCGAGTATCACAAGATAGCGAACAGTGTCTTCACCACCTGGGGACAGAACTGACTACCTGCGCCATGTTGCAATTCCGTTCTGATTTCCTCAAGACTCATACCCGGACGATAGGACCTTGGAGAAGTCATCGCTGCGAAGGCGTCAGCTACCACTGCAATCCTGGTGGGAAGGGCAATCTCCTCTCCTTTAAGACCGTCAGGATACCCCAGGCCATCTATCCTTTCATGGTGATGAAGAACAATATCTATTGTTTCTGGAGAAAGATTTAGAGGATGAATAATATCAACCCCAATCTTAGGATGTTTCTTGATCAGCCAGAATTCATCCTCGGTTAAGCCATGCGCTTCCTTTCGGAGGATCTCTTCTGGGACACCGATCTTACCAATGTTATGTAAAAAAACCCCAATGCGGGTTGCCTCAACTATGTTAGGCGGAAGATTAAAGGCCTGAGCCAACCTGATCGCCAGATCACCGGCCCGTTTAGAATGACCCCTTGTTTTTGGATCTTTGGCCTCAACAGCCAGGGTTAAGGATCGAACGGTAGCTAAAAGCTGTCCCTTTAACTTCTCCTGGAGTCCCGTATTCTCCAGGGCAATACCTGCCTGCCTGGTCACCATAGAAAGGAGGGCTATCTCTGTCTGGCTATACCCCAGTTTCTTTTTTCTTGATCCCAGATTCAGAACCCCTAAAAGCTTGTCTTTGGAGATCAAAGGCAGACAGCAGTAAGCCTGAAGGGTGTCAAGGTCTTGCTTCAATTTAGCCTTCGATTCCGAAGGCCAGGCAGGGTCTTCTAAATTGAACATGGCCAGCGGTCTCTTACTTCCCCTCAGCCAATAAATAAGAGGCTGGTCCTGAGAAAAAGAGATACGTTGCTGCTGACCTAACCAGGTATGAACAGTATAATTATGGCGTGCCTCATCCCACAGCATAACAGAAAGGTTCTCTATCTGCATGGTCTTAGATAAAGTGGTAATGATGAGTCTAAGCAAAGACTCTTTATCTTTAATAGAGGTAATCTCTCTTCTTAAGGCCATGATAGCCTCATCCAGTGCGGCTCTCTCCCTGAAAAAGGTCCGGTCAACTATGTGCTGCACCTTGCTGCGGACAGGGTTGATGATAATCGCAACAATCAAACCACTGGTCAGGGCAGGTAAAAAATTTCCTCTTTCATCTTCATAGATGCCTATGTATCGGAAAAGATCCACAAAGACATAGATAGTCAATAAAAAGCCCATCGTCACCATAAAGCTTAAGCCGGAGTAAATGAAACTTCTCCGGATGACCACATGGATGTCCATAAGCTGGTATTTAAGAATAGCATAGGCAATAAGGGAGACACATATTACATTAGCTATATAACCAAATGGATAAATATTAAAAATTTGAGAGGCTAAAAGAAAGTTAGGTATACTACCCAATATAACTATACATATTCCAATAAATAAGTACTTAAGACGGTTCTTTTCTATTGAAGATGAGGCAAGTTTATATTTTCTATATAGGAGATAAGTTGCGTATATAAAGAAAAACCAAAAAAATAAAATGAAAAGCTGGTTTGTTAATCCTCCTGCTATAGGATAATAGCTATCATAGACATAGATAGCATCTTTTATAAAAAATCCTAAATATGTGGGAAATATTAAAATAAAGCTAAAAATATATCCCAAAGTACGCAATCTTTTTCTTATCTTACTATTGTCTTTAGTAAGAACTAATACAAAATGAAAAAGAGTTGCAGGAATAAAGAAAAGACTTATACTCAAGCCTGTCAACCAAATTATAGCAAGATCTTTATCTGGAATAGAATATCCTGCAACGTATCTAAAACACCAAATAGCTGCAGAAAGGGCGAAATAGCAAAAAGCCTTATTTACTTCCTGCTTAGTTCCTCTAGAAAGCACAAAAAATCCAAGGAATAGGCTAGTAATCCCCCCTAGAATTGGTACAATAGCATAGATACTCATCTATCCTTCCACTTTCTCTTTAACAGCTTTCAAGCTGTTTATTCGTTCTATCCCCTTCTTTATGATTAGCCATTTCAACCTTCCGAAAAATGGGATCTTGGGAATAAAGGTGTGAGATAATGTCATTTTGGTACCTTCCGGAATCTCTTCAAACTTCCATATCGCCAATAAACCTTTTGTTACTCCTGCAAGATGCAATGCTTTCATTAGCTTATTCTTTCTGTCAATAATAATAGATGCTTTCCATTTGATTATTCCATCTCTTTCGATTAACAATTTATTCTGTTCCCTACTAAGGATTTTTACTTTTCGCTTGTGATGAAGCATAAACTCATGCCATTTTTCAACATCAGCCATCACCTCAAAGACCTTATCAACATTAGCTTTAATAACGATTGAATTTTCGATATACAATATTCATCCCCTTTCTTTTTAGAATCGATAAAAAGAGATAGAAATATTTCGACCTGTGAAATAGGATGACAAATATCCCCCAACTTAGAGTGATGAAGAGAATAAACAGGTCACTCCTCTGGAGCTAATTTGTTGTGGGGGGTATAATCTTTCTACAAACAGACCGCTCCTCTGGAGCTAATATAAATAAAGCTCCGTAGGAGCGACCTGTTTGTAGTAGTAGAGCTTGCATATCTGTTTCTTGCATTTTATTTCAACCTATTTCACAGGTTAAAAAAATCTGTGAGAATCCGCCAAAATCTGGGTTAATCCGTGTGCTATTCCAAATATCATTAGGAGATGAGTTGCTCCCAAAAACATTATTTTAAAAAACTATACCTTCCTTGATTCAAGACAGAAATCATCGCCTCCACCACCTGGGGATCAAAATGTCTACCCGAGTCTCTTTTTAATTCTATTATTGCTTTCTCTCTACTCATAGCCTTACGATATGGCCGATCGCTGGTCATAGCGTCATAGGCATCTGCCACGGCCAGGATACGGGCTGAAAGGGGGATAGAATCGAGTCCCAGGCCGTCAGGATAACCGCCTTTATCCGGCTTCCCATGATGGTGTCTTATCGCCTCCAGAGTGGTGGGAGAAAGCTCCATTGAGGCCAGGATGTTATCGCCGATAGCCGCATGTTGTCGGATTAGATTCCGTTCCTCTTCGCTCAACCCCCCTGGTTTTTTAAGGACATCATCCGCCACCCCAATCTTGCCAATATCATGGAGAAAGCCACCAATCTCAATCGCCTCGGCCTCTTCTTCAGAAAGGCCAAGTTCTCCGGCAATTTCGCCGGCATAGCTGGCCACTCTTTTAGAATGGTTATGAGTCTCGGCATCCCTGGCCTCAATAACGGCTAAAAGGGTCTTGATAGTATTAGAATACGACCTCAGACGGTCTTCGTAAAGCAAAGAATTTTCAAGGGCTATTGAGGCTTCATATCTGAGAGTAGTTAACAAGTCCATATCTTCCCAGTTGTAGGCAGTACCTGACTTTTTCTCGCCCAGACCGATTAGCCCTAACAGTCTTTCCCTCGAAATCAAGGGAAGGCAAAGAACCGCTTCAATCTCCTCCATATCCGCTTTTAGTCCTACATCTCTTTCTGCCTCTAAGCGGCTCAACTCTTTTGGCTCTTTTTTAAGCCGGCCAATAATAGGTGAGTCTCTGGTAAACTGATGGTAGTCATTACTCAAGCCAGAAGAGATTGTGGTAACGTATTTCTTCTGGGCTTCATTCAGAAGCATAATCGAGACCTTCTCTATATGCATCTTATCAGTAAGGACGCCGACAACCGAGTTCACCAGCTTATTTTTGTCAAGGGTAGAGCTGAGGGTTTGGATAAAGTCCCTGACCGCTTCTTCCCGGCTGTGTCTTTCCCTGAAAAAGGAACGATTAAAAAAGAGCTGTATTTGTTCCCTTAAGGGGTGGAAGACAATAGCGATAATAAGGGTAGCCAGTAAAGTAGGCAGAAATGCTTGATAGCCAATGACATCCTGGAGTATACGCTCAGAGCCAAGGATAGTAAGAAGAAAAATAGCTGTCAACGAGACAGTCAGGATTGAGTAGATAAGCCCTTTTCTTATAGAGGCTGTTTAAAAATGGCAATCATCTGCAAATAAATTATTTACTAATTTCTGCCTCCTGTGGTATAATAGCTTAAAAATACCAAACAATCCAAAACCAGCAGGAGGCAACGAAGCATGAAACGT
>JBFMHI010000043.1 GCA_040753085.1 bacterium
TCACCTTTGTCGGGAACATGCACCGTTATTGCTGCCAGCCACTCACATGGATCAAAGACCTCAAAGTTTCGCTTTATCCCCGGATTTATTTTAGAATGGTAGATGATGCTCTGACCATCTTGGCTTATTTTTCTTTCACGCCCTCTATAGGCTGATAAGAATTTTGCTGAAAAGCTAATCGCGCAGGTCGAAAAAACTTGAACATCGAGCATCAGTAATTCTTATCAGCCTTCCCAATTTACCCTAACATCAAAATTCTCAGAATGGCTCACTCTACCTGCCGTTCAACGTAAGTAGGCCACCAAGGAAAAATCAGAGAAACTATTTAAGGCGGCAAAGAGGCTTTATCAATGAAATCGGTAATCAGTAATCGGTTCTCTTGGCCATTCTATGCTGGAAATAGGTCTCAGAAAACTGGTGAAACCCATTTCCCTGGGCCACAAAAAAGAGGTAGGAAACCGGCGCCGGATTTAAGGCGGCTTCAATAGAAGTTCGGCCTGGACTGCATATCGGCCCCGGGGGAAGCCCATGATGCAGGTAGGTATTGTAAGGAGACTTTATTTTTAGGTCATTGTAAGTAAGGTGAGGCTTGTGATACCCGAGGGCATAGAGGACGGTGACACAAGATTCAAGAGGCATCCCCTTTTTCAGCCGGTTGTGAAACACGGCTGAAATAAGCGGCTTTTCTTCTTCCTTTTGGACTTCTCTCTCAATAAGGGAGGCAAGGGTGATAACCGAATGTAAGGATGTGTTCCTCTCTTTAATCCTGCCCTGGTATTTAGCGCTTATTTCCTTGAAGCGATTGACCATGACCGTAATAATATCTTTCTCGTTTATTTTCTTTACTGTCTGGTAAGTACCAGGAAAGAGATACCCCTCCAGACTTTCTACCTTCAGCCCTAAAGAAAGGATAAAATCCCGGTCACAACAGAGTGAGAGAAATCTTTTGGAAGAGGCAAATCCTTTGGCCTGGAGCCTGTGGGCAATCTCCTTAAGATTATAACCTTCAGGGATAGTGAAAAAGTAAGTGATCATCTTCCCTTTGGTTAGGCAATCCAGGATTTCTCCGGTAGTCATTCGGTTATTAAATCTATATTTTCCTCCCTTAAGGCTGTTTTCAATACCTTTTAGTCTGGCTCTCAGAATAAAGTAGAGAGGATAATCGATAATACGGTGTGATTTCAGGAGGGAGGCAATTTGCCAGACCCCGGCCTGGCGAGGAATAGAGACGGTAGAGGAGGTATATGGCTGTTTCTTATGAGCCTCAGAGAGAATAACCATCAAGAGGAGCAATAAAATAGAGGCGGCCACCATCAGGCTTAAAACCTTGATTATACCTGCTCGTCGATTTTTCTCCATTGATACCTCATCCCTCTTTGGCCTGAGTGATCTCTCTGGCGAGAAATTGGGTCATCAGGAGGGTTCTTTGAATGATGCTGCCCCTATTTACCGCCTCGTGGGGCGTGTTGAGGTCCCGGGCCACCGGGCCGATGCCACAGATCACGGGAATCTCTGAGGGCACCAGGCCGCCTGCCGACTGCATCACGCTGGACTGCCGGTTCAGCGGTATATTCCATTCGCCGGCTACGGCTTCCAGGCGTTTGGCCAATAGAAGGCTTTCCCGCCGGCCGGGCATGGGCGGGCGGTCTGATATTTTCTCCAATTCGAGCCGGATGCCCTTTGGCCGGCCCAGGATTTCTCTTATCTTGGCCTCACAGTCATCCGCCCGGACCGGATCAAAATAACTCAGCACCAGCATTACCTTGAGCCGGTGAGGCACCCTCATCGGGAAGGCCTCCGTGCTTATGTCCACCGCGGCTAGGGCAAGGCGCTCCTCTCGGGACAAAAGGCCGCGGAGCAAAGAAAGCTTCTCAGCGAACCAGAGAACCACCTCAGTCGTCTTCTTTGGCTGCCCGATGCGTTGGGGCTTTCCTTCCGCCACTAAGCGGTAGGTCCTCCGGCCACGGCGCTGAACCCTGATATAATCAGGGGGACTTCCCGGCCGCAGGATGAATACCTGTTTCGCCTTTGAGGCCGCCGTCCGGATAATGTCGGCGCTGTAGCGGCAGTCCCTGCCTTCGTCCAGGTAATAGAGGACGCCGATCGGCAGCCGGTGGAGCAATTTACTATGCCTCAACGCCCTGAGGCTGAATTCCAGCATCACCAGGGGGGCACGGGAGATGCCGATCCCTTCCCCGTAGAACCATTCCGGTTCGAGGCGGAAGGCATAGGCGGGCGCATTAAGTTCCAGGGGGACGTCGATATGGCCGATGAAAAGCGTTCCCCCGGCCAAACCAGCCTCGGTCTCCCAGGTGTATACGGACCGGCTGTCAGTCAGTGATGTTACCGGCTTCATTTTAATCTCCCGCATACTATCATCGAGCCTGGAAATGGCCGTAGAGTTCCCAATCGGATCGGCCGTCCGGCTCGAGACCAGGCTCCATTCCTTCAGGCGTTTCTCCATCTGGTCGCGGCGTTGGGTAAGAAAAGTGAAGATGAGGGTTTCCGGATTACGTTCATTTGGGCTAATCTTCGGCGGAGACGGTGTGCCGAAATACCTGGCGCTGGCCACTTCGACCAGCCGGTTCAGCAGGGCCGGAAAATCGAGACCCACCCGCTCGGCGGCAATGACGTAGGAGCCATGTTCACCGAGGCTCGGCAGGCTGTTGATCTCAAGAAGGAACAGATTGCCCGCCGCGTCCAGACGCATATCCACCCGGGCCGTATCATAGCATCCAATGGCAGTAAAGGCCCGCCGGGCAAGTTCCCGGGCCTTTTCAGCCACGGCCTCGTCCAGCGGGGCCGGGCACAGCCATTGGATCTCCCGGCCGGATTTTCCTTTCTTGTCTTCAATGGTGTAGATGTTGGGACCACCCTCCCCGAAAACGATTTCGCAGGGCGGGAGAGTTTCGGGTGGATTATTCCCCAGAAGACCCACGTTGATCTCCCGGCCCTCGATATACTCTTCCACCAGGACCGGCTGACGAAAGGTATCGAAGATGTTTTGGGCGGCTTCCCTCAGCTCGGCCTCATTGTGGACCACCTTAAGGCCCATGGAGACGGCCTCGTTCTTGGGCTTAACGATCAGGGGATAGGTCAGGCCGGGCGCCGGGAACCCCGGGGCGTCAAGGACAGTGAAGTCTGGAGTGGGCAGGCCGTGCTGGCGGAAGATCATTTTGGCCACCACCTTGTCCAGGGCCAGAGAATGCGCCAGGGGACCGGAACCGATGTAGGGAATTCCTACCATCTCTAAGATACCCGGAACATGGGTGTAGCGGGCCTGTCCCTGGATGCCGTAGGAGAGGTTGAAGACCATGCCCGGCCGCTCCCCTTTAAGCACCCTCGGCATAAACTCCTCCAGCTTATGGATGATATCCTTATCACCTTCGAAGGCCTTAACCTGGTGCTTATGCTTTTTCAACCCATCGATAATCCGCTGAATGGATTTTTTTCCGTATTTCTCTCGGTTAGGCAGCCCAAACAGGTTGATCACCTTCTGGCTGTTACGGTTGTAGATAATGGCAATCTTCATTAGATTTTTCCTGGTAACTACTTAGGCTGAAGGCTGAAGCCTACAGCCTTCGGCAGAGCCGTCACGGCGGGGGTCGGCCACTCCCCAGCATTTGCCCAGCTCCTGTCCGGCCAGATGGAGCCCCCCCACGGAGAAGGCCCAGTCGTGATATGGTATGAGTTCAAATTTATGTTTTTTCAGAAGCTCCAAGGTCTGCGGCTTGAACCGGCCGGCTTCAAGAAAGACCCGGCTTTCCGGGGTGCAATGCAGTCTGGGCGCTTTTACGGCCTCAAAGGGGGATTGATTCAGCAGACGGACAATGACCTGGAATATGCCGGAAACCATGCGCTCTGAGCTGGTTGATCCGATGGCGTATCTAGGCCGACCGGCCTGAAATACTATAGTCGGGCAGGCATTTGACCGGGCGATTGCCCCGACGCGCAGAAAGTGGGGATGCCGCCTGTTTCTCAGTTTAAACCCTTTCAAGAAGCCGTTGTACAGAAAGCCGAGATCAGGCGCGGCTACCTTGGCGCCATAGGCTCGCTCAATGGACTGGGTAAGGGCGACCACGTTGCCGAACCGGTCGATAACATTAAGATGGGAAGTTTCGCCGCTTTCTTCCAGTTCAAACCGAAGTTTGGCCGCTGTTTTCCGGGCATAAGCCTTACCGGTAAGGTCAGGCGCCT
This sequence comes from bacterium, assembly GCA_040753085.1. Taxonomy (NCBI): domain Bacteria; species bacterium. The sequence continues at coordinate 4,198 of JBFMHI010000043.1, forward strand.
TTTTCCCTGACCGGGTAAATTCTCCCAGGTTGTATTTTCGCCGGTCCCCGCGGGCGCGCTGGATTATGGCGGCAAACAGCAGGGCCGCTTCTGGGGAGTCAGGGTCGAAATCCGGCGGGACAAGCTTTTCAAAGAGATTCAGCATCTCAATGAGAACGACGCCCCCGCCGGGCGGCGGCATAGTGGCGATGGTCCAGTGGCCAAAGGTCGAGATCAGAGGCTCCCGCTCCCGTGGCCACGGTATCTTCTGAAGGTCGGCCGCCGTGATAAAACCGTTGTTTTTGGCCATGTCGGCCACGATGCCCTGGCCGATCTTTCCGGTATAAAAATCCTCAAACCCGGCTTCAGCCAATCTTCTTAAGGTATTGGCCATAACCGGCTGACGAAGGATGGTTCCGGGCGCCGGCGGGTTATCCTCCCCGCCGAATAAAAAGGCGGCGGCGTTGCCTTGGCATATCTGAGAACTATACTCTTTGAGCAACTTGGATTGCAAAGGCGTGATAACATATCCTTCTTCCGCCAGCCTGAGAGCGGGTTCAATAACCCGAGCAGGAGAGCATGTCCCGTAAACTTTGAGCGCATAACCAAGAACAGCCGGATTGGTCGGGACAGCCACGGCCTGATACCCTGATTTTCGCACCAGACCGGCTATCTTTTCATCATTGTATTGACTGGTCTTTTCAGGGTGCTGGCCTTTAAATTCCTCCGCCAGGGATAATAGCTTTTCCGGGGTGGCCGACAGGGGCGCCCGGCAGGGGCCTTCAAGAATAAAAGTCCTCTTCCGGTCGGCCAGATAAACTATCATCATGGCCATACCGCCCAGTCCTGAAGCGGCCGGTTCGACAACGCCGAGGGCCAGCGATGAAGCCACCGCCGCGTCAATGGCATTGCCGCCTTCGGAGAGAATTTCCACCCCCGCCTCAGTGGCCTTGTAGTGAGCGGTTACTACTATTCCCCAGGGAGAAGTCCCTTCCCATAAGGATGCATCTTCGCGAAGGTTCTGCCGCTCTGCCTGATCATAGTTCATCTTTCTAATTTCTCCCGTCATTGCTCGCTCCCACCCTCGGCGAAAAAGACTGGCCAATAATCAACCATCAACACTTGGAAAGAAAGGGGACTTCATTACCTAATAACGTGAATATGAAAACTCAAATCTACCAGAACAGATTGCCAATCAAGATGTTATGTGAGCCTGAGTACTTATTCGAGGCTACTAAATCTTGATAGAGGTAGTCTAATCAGGCAGACTATAGTTTAATGTTGGTATAATATGCTGACTGTTTGTTAACTGAGGCTGTTTCACCTAAACCACTGTAACCGTTGGTGTTAGTTTTCATATTCACGTTAATATGGTAACACTGTCCCCTTCTTTCCCCGGTAAGTTATTCCACTCTCTTAGATGGAGGCGCCTTTTCTTCTTCGGGCATCTTTATCCCCTCCACCCGAACATTAACTTCAACTACCTTCAGGCCGGTGAGAGATTCCACTCTGTTTTTAACGTTCTCCTGGATGTCTTTGACTACCTTAGGGATAACCGGGCCGTATTCAACAATGATAGCCAGATCAATAGCGGCCTCCTTTTTCCCAACCTCTACCTTGACCCCCTTACCGATCTGACTTCGACTGATGACCCTGGCAATACCGTCAACCACTCCTTCACTCATGCCGGCTACGCCGCGTACCTCAGAGGCAGCTAAACCAGCAAGGGCTCCCACTACTTCATCACTGATAGTAGCTGTTCCCAACTCAGATTTAATTTCATCAGGCACTTTAGATTCCTCCTTTCTTGACTCTTCTTGAGGCTCAGGCTTTTCAGCCCTTTTGCCTTCCTCTTTTTTCGGTCCTTTTTCAGGCCCGGACTTTTCAGCCACTTTAATCACCTCCTTTCAATGGTGGATCGCATATTAATAGGACCAACTTGGACAGTGGACGCTGTGGACTGGGTGGACAGTGTGGACGCTGTGGACTGGGTGGACAGTGTGGACGCTGTGGACGGGGTGGACAGTGTGGACGCTGTGGACGGGGTGGACAGTGTGGACGCTGTGGACGGGGTGGACAGTGTGGACGCTGTGGACTGGGTGGACAGTGTGGACGCTGTGGACTGGATGGACAGTGTGGACGCTGTGGACGGGGTGGACAGTGTGGACGCTGTGGACGGGGTGGACAGTGGAAGATGGACGGTGGACTCTGCCATCCGCCATCTGCCATCCGCCATCCGCCATCCGCCATCCGCCATCCGCCATCTGCCATCCACCATCCGCCATCCGCCATCTGCCATCCGCCATCTGCCATCCACCATCCGCCATCTGCCATCCACCATCCGCCATCTGCCATCCACCATCCACCATCCGCCATCCGCCATCTGCCATCCACCATCCACCATCCGCCATCTGCCCATCCACAATCCGCAATCCGCAATCCGGCATCGTTTCAAATCGCTACTTGAGAAGGGAGAGATCGGTTTACACTTTTTGTTCTCCAACCGGAACACAAAAAAGTCCCAAACTGGCTTTCAGAGCGGGAAAAGGCTGTTTATGTTTGCTGCACACATTGCCTAAAATTGCTAAAAGTGTAAAGCTGCTATTTCAGCATTTTGAAACGATGCCCGCAATCCGCAATCGGAATAATCCGCAATCCGCAATCGGAATAATCCGCAATCCAGCTTTAGTTTACCCTCTTTTGGGGAGGGGCTTCTTTTTCAATGTGGATTCCCTGGACATAGATATTTACTTCGACTACCGAGAGGCCGGTCATATCTTCTACCGCCCGTTTAACGGCTTGCTGTATCTGCCAGGCTACTTCCGGAATCCGGACGCCGTATTCGGCAATGATAAATATATCCAGGGCAGCCTCTCTCGTTCCTACCTCAACCTTGATCCCCTTCATTAATTGATCGCCGGTCAACCTCTTGGCCAGCCCGTCAATAATACCCGCGCTCATGCCGGCCACCCCTTTTACACCCTGAGTGGTTAAACCGGCTATGGTACCTACCACCTCGTTACTTAGCCGGATAGAGCCAAGATCATTTCGCTTCTTCTCTTCCATTTTTTAGTCCCTCCTTCCTATTCGTGTCCGTGTCCGCGGCAGTCTCAGAATAAACCACGGACACGGACAACGGCTATAGACTGTCTACCTATGGCGACGCTAGTGCCTTGTCAGATTTGATTTGATAGGTTGGTCTCTTGTAGAAGCAATCCCCCTCACCCTATCCTCTCCCCTCAGGGGAGAGGATTAAGGTAAGGGGTAAAAGAGGCTTTACCCGCAAATACTAACTTGACAAAGCACTAGGCTGTCTCCCTATGACGACGCTGGGCTGCGCCCGGATTTAAAACTTAAACCGGTATCCGGTATGCAGCCGGTTTATCTCAAAGAAATTCATATTCGTATACTCCACGAACAATTTCCCGTTCATGTATTCCCTTTCAGCGCCAAACAGCAAGTTGAAGGTAGCTTGAATGCCTTTAAGGTCCTCTGGCGCCTCAGTAAAGGCTAGCACTCCCAATCCGGCGCCAAGGTAAGGACGGATAGGCTCAAATCTGTGCGTGGATAAAGGAATCCTTCCATTCAGGCTTAATTGATAGGAGGTGGTGCTGCCCCCGAAGCCCAGAGTAAATTCGGGGATCACCTGAACACTTCCCCCAAGGATTGAACCGTAGTCTCCCCTTATTCCAAGAAGGAACTGAGCCGGATCAGGATTCAGATTAACACCTATCAGAAAGGACGCCCCTTCAAGGCCGCGCCGTCCGGAAATTTCTTTTTCCGCCGGCCGCCGGCCAGGGGCTTTCTCTTCCTCTGGAGCAATGGGGGGCATGGCTTCTGCCTCCCCGAGCAATTGGCCTATTTGATCCAGTTGTTCTTCAATTGATTGCAACTTGGACATCAAGGCTTGATCTTCCGCCCTAACGGCAGGGGTTTCTAATTGTTTCGCCGCCGGATACTCCCTGGCTCTTTGTTCTTCCACCTGTCGGGAAAGGCCTTCCAATTTGCCTTCCAAACGCTCCATGGCCTGAGATTCCCTGGCCTCTTGCTCTTCAACGGCTTTCAGCCTGGCCTGCTCTTCCAGCCGGCGAGAAAGGCCTTCTATTTTCTCTTCTAAACGCTCCAGGACCGGAAACTCGCCGGCTTTTTGCGGAGGCTGCTCAGGGCGTTGTTGAACATCGAACACGAAGCTTCCTTCCGGAGGAAAGTTCTGGATGCTGACCCCGCTCGGTTTTCCGTAACGGATGTATAACTCGCCCTCTTTAGGCACCGGGATGGTTATTGTCTGACTGCTGAGAAAAGAGCCTGGCGCTTCTTTGTATTCTTTGACTTTTTCCGAAGGCAGAGGCAAAGGGATTACAGGGTGTGAATCAATAGCTATTTTCGGCTGTGATCTTTCCACGGCCAAAGCATCTTCCAACTCAGCCGCTTGACGGCGAAGGGCTTCCATTTCTTCTAAATACCGACTTCGCTGACGTTCCAACTCTGTCTCCATTGTTTCCCGGCGGACAATGGCGGGTTTATCAGTCCTGCCGCCAAAGGAGAAGCTGAGGCCGATGGAATACATTGGGCTGCCATAGACCTCTTCCGGACTGACAAACTCATCTTCCTCACGGTCCATAAGAATTGTCCGGACAGAACCCTGCAGCCGGATCGATCTTATCATGGCCAGGTCCAAGCCTACCCCAGCAGTGACAAAAGGCTGAGACTTAGGCGTGATCCCTGAAGATGTCTGATAACCATCAAGGACATCAAGATAACCACCGCCAATGGTTAAGAAGGGAATGACCCCTTCCCCTTTGTTCAACTTAAAATTCATTTCACCGCCAAACATCTGGATTTTATCGGAATTTACCGCCGCCTTCTCGCCGTCCTTTACGCCTCGCCAATAAAAGCCCCTGAACCCGACGAAAGGCCCAAAGCCCAGATCGGCATCAAACCCGACCAGCTTTTGGGATTCCGGAAAGGGGAGGGCTTCATGAAACTCCAGTTGCCCATAAAAGGGGGTAAGCTGGAGATTCAAGCCCCGAAAGCCGCTTGAAAACTGTTCTTCCAGCTCGCGATCAAGCTCGCTCATTTCTCCCGGAGGGCGGCCGCCGAGATATGTCCCGATACCCAGACGCAGACCCCAATTGTGGGTTCGTATCCTTTCAAAGTCTGCGGCTTGAAGACCGGCCCCAGTCAGATCATCACTGGAAAGCAAGGCGGTGGCCGGATTATAGCGGTAGGAGAAATTCTCCCCTTCCAGGGTCAGGTTAAGGCGCTCATTAAGGGCGAATTTAAGCCCTGCTCCGCCTGACCAATAAATGCTCTCACTCCTTTCCAGATCATCGGGGGTAAATCGCATAACACCCGCCCCCACGGTTACAAAGGGTGAAATCCTGCCCCGGCTGAAATTAAACTTGAGCGCTGTGCCTAATTGCTCTGACTTTACCTCACGGGTGGGAAGCAGGGCCAGTTTTGATGCCTCCAGCCCGGGGAAATCACTGAAGTCGGTTTCAAAGTCGCTGCCAAGTAGATAACGGCCGCTCAACTCTATATATTGACCAAATCCCAGTCCAAGATGACCGCCCCAAAGCACGCCGTCCTTAAGGCCGGCCTCATCTTCCCAGAAGGTGTTTCCAACGGCGGGGGTCAAGCTGTAGCTGAGGCCAGTGACTTGAGCCACCACAGTCCATGGGGTAATGACCAGAGAGATGAGCATCGCCATGGTGAAGAAGATTGACTTGTTTTTTAGAGATTGATGGAATCTCATCCTTTTTTCTCCTTTCAGTTATTTGCCCCAATAAATTGGGTCTTCTACCTTGCATCTGCGGATTTTTCCGTTATTTCATATAGAGACCTCACCTCCTCGATGCTCGATCCTTGAGCCTCTCAGTCCCCGGCCAATTCAAGGCCAGTTTCAGTCATCCGTTTCTGCACTAGGGCCAGTAAGCGCGGCCGCATCTCGACCGCCTTACCGAATCTGGCCTTGGCATTAAGTGTCAGTTCCGTATACTGTCCTATCTGACCGGATTCACTGATCACCTTCCACGGCTCCAGGAGGTCGGGGAGCAACGCTACGGCTTCCTTCCCCAGTTCCTCCAGGAGCGGCAAGACCTGTTCCAGATCAGCCGCCTTGAGCTTCAACTTGATATCCGCAGTGGAATAGCGCCCCCGGCTGAAGTTACGCACCAGGCGCACATCGCCATTGGGCACGATATAAAGTTCTCCGCTGGGAGCACGCAGCCGAGTGGCCCGCAGGTTTACCTCCTCAATGACGCCCTCCACCTCCCGTATTTCCACTTTTTCTCCGACGGCGTAGGTGTCTTCAAAGAGGATGCTGATACCGGCTAGAAAATCGCTGACCAGCGGACGCGCCGCCAGGCCGAAGGCGGCGGTGAAAAGCCCCACTATCCACACTACGGTATCCGCCTCTACAAAGTGCCCCATCGTGATCAGCGTAGCCAGGATAAAAGCAGTCATACTAATAGTGCTGGAGATAACACCCTGCAGGGTTGCCTGACGTTCAGGCCGCTGCTTGCGGCCGCGTGGTGTAAAGCGGCCTACACGTATAATCCGGCCCGCCATCCGCCGGGCGAAACGATGAATAACCCAGGCCAGGAAATAAAATACTCCAATCCAGACCGCCAGACCCCACCAGGTGTCTTTAGTGAACACAGTTGATAGTTGATTAAGCATCATCTTTCCATCCTGTCCGAGGAGCAAGACCTCATCCCCTTATCCCCCTATTTCCCAGGCGCCGAGAACGGTGAGGTAAGCAGGTCCTCTTTAGCCGCCATCAGGTCGTTCTCACCCTCTATTTTATGCCAATAGCCTTCCTTGAGGGGGACAGCCTTTATTTGCCTTTTTTGAGCCAGAATCTTTACTCCATCCATCCAATCTAAACCGCCTCTCGATTCTACCCCAGTCAAGGCCTCAAAGATATCGTGGGTGAAGCAAAATAAACCTGTTTCAACCAGGTTGTAATCCACCAGATTTCGATCTATCTGGATCACATATCCCTGGGGGTCTACCTTTACTTTGACGGCTCGATTAAGATTCGGCCAACTCTTAGGCGGCGCGTTTCCGCCCAGGACAGAGATGCCTTGGGGTTTAGAAGCCAGAAAGGCTTTAACAGTCTGGTGGTAGAAGAGACAATTAGCGGTGGTAAAAAGAAATTGCTCCTCCCCTTCCAGCAACTCCCTGGCCTTCAATATCAATGAGACGGCATTCCCTCCTTTGAGGTAGGCATATTTTATCGGACAGCCGTATTTCTCATCGTGCATATAGGCCCTGACAATCTCTTTTTTGGGATCGGAAGTGATGACGATCTCCGTCACTCCACCCCCTTTGAGAGAAAGAACGAGCCGGTCAAGGAGCCTAATTCCCACAAGCTTAGTAGAACCCACAATAGAGTTTCTCCCCTCTTTATACTCACTTAGAATTAGGGCCTTCACTCTCTCCCTCCTTTAGTTTCTTAGGCTGAAGACTGAAGGCTTTTAGGGACGGCCTTCAGTCTTCAGTCTTCAGTCTTTCATTGCTTAAAATCTCCCAGTTTAATGAACTTTAAAAAGATGGGGCTGTGATTGGGAAATACCCCTTCTGAGGCGGCCCGCACGTCTTCGATAGAATAAAAGGCCTTGGGATTAAAGTGTTCAATCATACCGATAACTTCTGGTAAATCCCCGCGTTTTATCACGGTAAATATAATCTTCACCGGCCCCATATTTCCTCTACCGTCGATTACCGTTACCCCGTAGTCCTTTTCTCTTAGGGATTGAATTAAATTTGTGGCCTCAAAATGAGTGATAATACGTATTACCCGCAGTCCCAGGGCTAATTTATGTTCAATAAATATACCGACATAGGAGCCGGTGGCAAATCCGCTGGCATAGGCAAGATAGCATACCGGATTATTTAAATGACTAAATATCTGCCGGATGGCCATCAGCCAGATCAGGATTTCAAAGAAGCTTAAGACGACCGTTAATTTTCTTCCCCCCCGGGCTAAAAAGATGATCCGCATCGTGCCCAAAGAAACATCAACCACCCGCGCTATAAAAATAAGCAGTGGCAAAATAACCCAATTGAATAAAAATGAATCCCACCACATTCTTCGATTATCAGCCTTTGAACTGAAGGCTGAAGGCCTTTAGGGACGGTCTTCAGTCTTCAGCCTTCAGTCTTCAGCCTTCAGTCTATTCTTCCACACATTTCAGGGAACAATAAGGCTTGCCTTTCCTCCAGAGGGCTTTCTTTTTGATCTTCCTGCCGCAAGAAACACATTGGTTCGTCTTTGTTTCTCTTTTCAAACTTTCCGACCTTATTTCTTCGTCTCCCCTGTGTTTATCTTGTCGAACAGCCATCGATGGTAACCTCCATTTTATTTAATCCGGGATACCGTCCCTTCTTCTTTCCGGCCGTTTAATCGTTGTTCAGCCTCTTGTAAGATAGCCCCGATCATTTCAGGATAGGATATGGCGGCAACTTGGGCCATCTTGGCCAGATGGCCATCCCAGCACCAGCCAGGATTGGGATTCACTTCAAGCAGCTTCGGCGTGCCTTTGGAATCAAGCCTCCAGTCAAAGCGGCAGTAATCCCGGCACTCCAGCCTCTCAAACAACTTAAAGCAGCATTCCACAATGAATTTCTCCGTATCATCCGCTAACTGGGCAGACACAGATTTGATGTTACAGTAAGGTGAATCCGGCAGCCACTTAGCCTCATATCCGCATATCTTAGGAAGCTCCGGGGGAAGCGCTGAGTAATCCTCCTCGATCACGGGCAAGAGTGAGTAAGATTCAGGCGGATTTCCTATTATCCCTACGCTTAAGTCTTTTCCGGTGAGGAATTCCTCGACCAGGATGGGTTTGTCATAGCCGAATTTTTCCCTCATTTCTGAAATAGCATTGACCAGCTCCTCGATACTGTTGGCTACGCTTCTTTGGGTTATCCCAAAACTGGAGTCTCCAAAGTTGGGCTTGACAATTATAGGGAAATCAAAGGGCAGATCAAAGGTTGTATCTTCGGGCTTGATAAAGAAGGCTTCCGGCACAGGAATCTCCATCTCCTTGGCAATGCCCCGCACCAGTGATTTGTCATAACAAAAGGCCAGACACTGCGGCCCCGAGCCAGTATAGGGAATGCCGAACATTTCCAGCAAAGAGGGGACATGAAGCTCTTTGCTGGCCTCGTTGTTATAACCCTCATCGCAGAGATTTAAGACAAGATCTACTTCGCCTTTAAGTTTCAACAGGTCATGAAACAAGGTATCGTGATTATTAAGATATGTAAAATGGTAGCCTTTCAGTTCCCTTAAGGCCCCTTTCAACTGGTCAATGGTATAAAGATCGTCATCATCAAAGACGCACAATGGCTTCAAGGGATCAGGTTTTGAGGGGTCGCCTAAGATGACGGCTATATTTCTTATTTTCACTTTTTTCTTCTTAAGGGGCGTCCATTCCTTTCTGACCACGGCTGTTATGATGAGGCGTTTTTCCATCATCCCCAGGTCCTGGTTCCGCTGCGAATCAGTGGATATTTCTCCATGAATGGTAATATCGCCGAAGCCCGCTCTTTTCAATAATTCGCCTATGCTCTTCCGGGTGTAAAGCCTTTCGGCATAAAATTGATCCGCAATAACACCTTTTTCTACATGGGTAACCACTTCACGGGAGATCAACCGGTCTTCAGCCAATGACAGGGAACGCTCCCGGCAGACAAACCGCTTTTTATCCACCCATTCCCATGAGCGGGGCTGAAAGTTTTGTTTTAGGTATTCCCCATCAGAGACATCGATAAGAAGCCGTCCCCAGGGCTTAAGAACCCTGGAAACCTCTTTCAGAACCCTCATGTCATCCTGAATCGTTTCAAAATATCCGAAGCTGTTGCCCAAGATCATAACCACATCAAAGGTATCCGGCGGATAAAGGGGTTTTCTGGCATCTCCTTCTCTGAATCTAAGATTCAACATCTCTTTCTTCGCCCGTAATCTTGCCTTTTGGATCAGGTAGTGGGAGCGATCCAGCCCCTCAATATTGCCGAATCCGCGCCCGGCCAGTTCAAGGCAATGACGACCCTGTCCACAGCAAAGATCCAGGATTTTATCTTCCGGTGACAACCTGAGAATCTTTGAAAATAACTCAACCTCCTTGGTCGTGATTTGCTGGTCATCCACCACATCAGCGTCTGTTTTCAAGTAGGTTGAATTAAAGATCTGGCGCCACCAATCGGGCTGGATATGCTCCTCTAAGTTAGATACCGGCCCGAGGGGTCTGGCCCCCCTAAAATCCCTCTTTTTGGTGATCAGAGGATAGCATTTAGCCGTTTTTTCTTTCATTTTTCCACCTTCTTACTCGATGGTTAGGCAAAAAGTCGAATGTGGCTTTGGTTCCCTTGAGACTTTTCGCCGGATCATCTTAATACATATCCTCACCGTAGCCACCGCCGGGAGGCATAGTAGCTTTCTTCTTTTCAGGGATATCGGTCACCAGGCAGTCGGTGGTCAGCATCAGAGCGGCAATAGAGGCGGCATTCTGAAGGGCCGACCGGGTTACCTTGGCCGGATCAAGCACCCCCGCTTTAGTTAGATCCTTGAACTCCATCTCGGCGGCATCATAGCCAAAGTTATAGTCGGCATTAGCCCTGACCTTCTCCACTATTACCGAACCTTCCAGCCCTGCATTTTTCACTATCTGACGAATAGGCTCTTCCAAGGACCTGCGAACAATATTGGCCCCAATCCTTTCATCACCCTCAAGCTCAAGCTTGTCTATGACACTTTGGGCCCGGAGCAGGACTACCCCGCCGCCAGGAATAATCCCTTCTTCTACCGCGGCCCTGATAGCATGCAAGGCATCTTCCACCCTGGCCTTCTTCTCCTTCATCTCTGTCTCGGTGGCCGCTCCTATATTGAGAACAGCCACGCCACCGGCCAGCTTGGCCAGCCTCTCCTGAAGCTTCTCCCGGTCATAGTCGGATTTGGGTTCCTCAATCTGAAGCTTAATCTGGGATATCCGGCCTTCAATGTCTTTCTTGTGGCCGGCTCCTTCCACAATGATGGTGTTTTCCTTGTCGATGGTTACCTTCTTGGCCCGGCCAAGGTCTTCTATCTTGATTTTCTCTAACTTAATCCCCAGGTCCTCGGTAATGACCCGGCCGCCGGTCAGGATAGCGATATCCTCCATCATGGCCTTGCGTCGATCACCAAACCCCGGGGCCTTGACCGCCGCACATTTCAGAGTCCCCCGCACCTTGTTGACCACCAGCGTGGCCAGGGCCTCACCCTCAACATCCTCCGCAATAATGAGAAAGGACTTACCCATCTGGACGATCCTTTCCAGTAGGGGGATTAAATTCTTCATTATCGAGATCTTTTTCTCGTGGACAAGGATACAAGGCTCCTCCAGCACGGCTTCCATTTTCTCGGCATTAGTAATAAAATAAGGGGAGATATACCCTTTGTCGAACTGCATACCCTCGACTATATCGAGGTTAGTAAGCATAGTCTTGGATTCCTCGACCGTGATAACTCCATCCTTACCCACCTTCTCCATAGCCTCAGCCAGCAGATCGCCGATGTCCCGGTCCATATGAGCGGAGATGGTGGCGATATCGGATATCTGTCTTTTATCGGTTACCTTCTCTGATTTAGCCGCGATCTCATGGCATACGGCGGCCACGGCCTTCTCTATGCCCCTCTTCATGGCCATAGGATCAGAGCCGGCCGTAATGTTTTTAACCCCCCCCGAAAGATGGCCTGGGCTAAGATGGTGGCGGTGGTGGTCCCGTCACCAGCCACATCCGAGGTCTTAGAAGCGATCTCTTTGACCATCCGGGCGCCCATATTCTCATAAGGGTCTTCCAGTTCTATCTCTTTAGCCACGGTTACTCCGTCACAGGTAATCGTCGGCGAGCCCCACTTTTTGTCCAGAACCACGTTTAGACCCCTTGGCCCCAGGGTGGTCTTAACGGCTTGGGCTAAGGTATCCACCCCACACAGGACAGCCCGGCGGGCCTCTTCATCGAAAAGCAATTGTTTGGCCATTATTTTTTACCCCCTGTTTTGAATTATTCAATAATACCCAGGATGTCATCCTGGTGCATAATAAGATATTCTTCACCTTCCAGCTTGATCTCAGTTCCGGAATATTTCCCAAAGAGGACCCGGTCATCCGCCTTGACTTCCATAAGGATCCGCTCACCCTTATCATTGAACTTCCCGCTGCCGACCGCAATGACTTTCCCCTCCTGGGGTTTTTCCTTAGCCGTGTCGGGAATGATGAGTCCCCCTTTGGTTCGCTCCTCTTCTTCAACCCGCTGGACAATGATCCGGTCACTTAAAGGTCTGATCTTCATTTTACTCCTCCCCTCCTTTCTTTTTTGAATATAGCCCAAGCGTCTCGTCTCTGCTCATATTCACAGCCGGCACGGCTATATGCTCAGTTTACCGGTTTTTGGGATAGGTTCTTAATAGCCCACAGATGGCACGGATTCAACAGATGCTCGCTGATTTTATCCGTGTCAATCCGTTTCATCCGTGCAATCCGTGTGCTATTATTTGTAATCTGTGTGCCTTAGTGGCTGAATAGTTACCCTTGAACAACGAGAAACACCATATAACTTACATATAAAATGACGAATACAATACCTTCCCATCTACCCAACAGATGCCTTCTCCCGATGAACATACAGACAAACAGAAGCATATTGGCCAGGATCACTACCCCGATGTCTATGTTGTTCCTTGCCTGAAAAGGGATGGGCTTGATAATCGAACTTATCCCTAAGACAAAGAAGATATTAAAGATACTTGAGCCGACCACATTGCCTACCGCTATCTCGGCATTCTTCTTATAGGCCGCTACCGCCGAGGTGGCCAATTCAGGAAGAGATGTGCCTACAGCGACTATAGTCAGGCCAATGAGGGATTGACTCACACCCAGGCCTGAGGCTAAATGCACGGCCCCATCAACAATCCATTGGCCGCCGAGGATTAAGCCGATTAATCCTAAGATAACAAGTAATACTGACTTTACCGGCTCATACAGTTTAGCGGTCAGGTGTTCCTCTATCCTTGCGGGGAGGCCGAATGAATAATACATAAATATGACAAAGAATGAAATGAAGACCAGGCCGTCTATTCTCGTCAGGGCAGAAGAGCCGCTTCTGTCTATCCATTGGTCATTGGCCATGACCCCTAAAAGAACGGAGGCTAAAAGGCTTAAGGGAATCTCTTTCCAGACAGTGCCTTTGGTAATGCCTAAAGGAAAGATTATTGACGAGACCCCTAAGATGAAAAGGATATTGACAATGTTGCTCCCCAGGATATTACCGATGGCGATATCAGCATTCCCTTTAAGGCTGGCCATGATATTCACAAACAATTCAGGGGTTGAGGTGCCAAAGGCCACCATCGTCAACCCGATAACCAGATCAGAGACCTTCAGTCTCCTGGCTATAGCTGAGGCTCCCTCAACCAGGAAATCCGCTCCTTTGATGAGCAATATGAATCCGATAATGAGTAATATATAGGGCATCATATCTTACCCGTGTCCGTTGTCCCTCGCCGTTTTCGGCCTTTTATTCTATCTACTCAAAATCAAGTTAAAAAAGTAAGCTCATTACAGATTATAGCGCTATGGGTTAAGTTTCATCTCCTTTTGTGCCGACAGCGTCGGCATAAGAGCTTCCCCTCCCTTGATGGGCTTATCCTTACCCACAAATTGGGTAAAAGGATGGGGTAAACAAGAGCCTGCCTTGATGAAAATCAAGGATAAACCACGAAGAGCACGAA
>JBFMHI010000044.1 GCA_040753085.1 bacterium
TCCGTGTCAATCCGTCTCATCCGTGTAATCCGTGTGCTATTATTGGTAATCTTTGTGTCTTTATGCCTTAAAAGCTGAATAGTTACAAAAATTTCCCCTCAACTTTCATTACCCCCTGAACGGTTACTTTTTATCTTCCTCCAAGTCTCTCATTCTCCAAGGCTGCTCGGAGAGATTTTTTTCGACCTGTTCGGTTAGGTGGTAGGGGCAACCCCTTGTGGTTACCCAGAATGATTGTAGGGGCAGGTTCATAACCTGCCCCTACTTATAATTCCTAACCGCACCGGTCGGATTTTTTCTTGACAGACAGGGAAGATATATAGTAAAATAGCCACACTGTTATTCTCGTCTATCTTTGATTCTTTACGGACACGAATCACGGCTAAATGGCCTTTGGGCTTAGGGCCTATCCCCAAACCTTTCCTACCTGACTAGAAACCAGATTTCTATCGCCCTGGTTTGAGGATAGGCTCTTAATAGTAGACCCCTGTTTGGCTTCGGGGCGTAGCGCAGCTTGGTAGCGCGCCTGCTTTGGGAGCAGGAAGTCGCTGGTTCAAATCCAGTCGCCCCGACCAATTACTGAACGAAATGCGAACCTTTTTTGAAAGCTCATTAACAAAAATTTAATCCTTTCGATTCGGCTTACCCTTCGCTTCGCTCAAGGCTTGCGTCCTTACTCGCAAAAATTCATTTTTAATGGTGCGCCGAACAAATTTTCGACCTGTATGGTTAGGGTTGTAGACTACCGACGCTGAAAGCGTCAAATTTTAAATAGCCTACGGAAGATAAATACACCCGCATAAATACTCATATCGCCAAACACCACGGTGAGGAAAATCGTAGAAGTCTGGACTTCTAATTAGTGTCATTTCGTAATAGGCAAACCGGTTATTGGCATCGGGACTTATGACAAATTTGTTGAAGATGGAGTCAATGGATATTTATTCCCTGAATTTGATGCGCAGAGGTTCTTAGGCACTGGGTTCAGGCAAGGAAGAAGGACCTCTGGTAATCTTTGACTGGAGAACGGAGAGGAGTTGGGGAGAAAAGATCTTTCAGGGCGCCGAGGGCTTTCAGGATAAGGAGATCACAGGGTGGGGGATGTAACGGTGAGGCCAGGTGATGATAGACCCAAAGATAAGCTCAGGGTTATGCAGATTATCGCTACCCTGGTGGTGGGAGGGGCGGAAAGCCAGTTATGTGAGTTAGTTAAGGGATTGAATAAGGAGAAGTATGAAGTTAGTGTTTGCTGCCTTACCCGGGGAGGACCCTTAAAAGAAAAGATAGAAGAGCTGGGGATTCCAGTTTATATCCTGGGCAAGAGAAATAAACTGGATTTTACGGTCCTTTTCCGGTTAGTCTCCTTGCTAAAAAGAAAGAAGGTTGATCTTGTTCACACCTGGATGTTTACGGCCAATATGTGGGGACGATTGGCCGCTATGCTGGCCCGCATACCCTGTCGCATTGCTTCTGAAAGAAATGTTGCCCTGGCTAAGGGGACCTGCCGCAATGTGATAGATAAAGTCCTGGCCGGATTTACAGATTTAATCATAGCCAATTCTGAGGGGGTTAAGAACAGTTGCCTAAAAGCAGGTCTTCCTTCTGAAAAGCTTATAGTTATTCCTAATTCCTGTGATTTGGCAAGATTTGACCAGAGAAAAGATCAAGGAAAGATTAAGAGTGATTTGGGGATTAGAGATGATTCCCTTCTGGTGGGGACGGTGGGAAATTTTAAGCCTCAGCAGCAGAAAGGCCAACAATTTCTTATCCAGGCTGCCCCTGAGGTCTTAAGTCTCTTTCCTGAGGCAATATTTATCCTGGTAGGAGACGGCCCCCAGAGAGAAAAGATAGAGAGACTGGCTGTCGAGCTAAGTATTTCCGAAAAGGTAAGATTTTTAGGGCAGAGAAGAGATGTGCCGGATATTCTATCCTGTCTGGATGTCTTTGTTCTTCCTTCTCTTTATGAAGGACTGCCTAATGTGGTCTTAGAGGCGATGGCTTGCAGACTTCCGGTGGTAGGCACAGATGTAGGAGGCACTAACGAACTGGTTCTCGATGGTCAGACCGGTATACTGGTTCCACCTAAGGATCCGGAAAGATTAGCTGAGGCCATTGTCACCCTTCTTAGGGATAAGGGGCTTACTCGGAGGATGGCCGAGGCCGGTCGAAAGAGGGTAGAAGAAGAATTCAGTCTAGAGAGGATGGTAAATAGTGTAGAGGAGGTCTACGACAGGCTGACCAGGAAAAAGTTACGATGACTGAATCTTACCCCTCATATCTCCCGCTTATAAAAGATAATAAATTCCGGTCGAGGGTAGAGACCGCCTGGTCATGGCTGGCAGAGTGCCAGCTTTGTCCCCGGCAATGTAAGGTCAATCGGCTTAAAGGAGAGAAAGGGTTTTGCCGGTCTACTTCGGAGTTAGTGGTTTCTTCGGCGGCCCCCCACTTTGGGGAAGAAGCGCCCCTAGTGGGCAGGCGAGGTTCGGGGACCATATTCTTCACTAACTGTAATCTGGGCTGTATCTATTGCCAGAACTACGATATTAGCCATTTAGGTTGCGGCCGGCAGGTCTCTATTCAGAACCTGGCCGATATGATGCTTAGCCTCCAGGACCTGGGTTGCCACAATATCAACCTGGTTACTCCCACCCATTTTGTCCCTCAGATTTTGAAGGCCTTAGAATTGGCCGCCCATCAGGGGCTAAGGCTTCCCCTTGTTTACAACTGCGGTGGTTACGAAAGCCTCGAAACCTTGCAGCTCCTGGAGGGGATCATTGATATCTATATGCCTGATGCTAAATACGACAACGGGAAAATCTCGGCTGAATATTCAAAGGCCCTTGATTATCCTGAAGCAATGAAGGCCGCTTTGAAGGAGATGCACCGGCAGGTGGGGGACCTGGTGATAGATGACCGTGGGATAGCCCAAAGAGGATTGCTTATCCGCCACCTGGTGCTGCCTCATAATCTGAGCGGCCCGGCCGGGATAATGCGTTTCATTGCTCAGGATATCTCTAAGAACAGCTATGTGAACATTATGGCCCAATATCGACCGGCCTATGAAGCCCGTAAATATCCTCTCCTCTCCAGATCAATCAGCCGGGAAGAATATCAAAATGCCCTGAATATAGCCAGAGCCGAAGGACTTCACCGAGGTTTTCCTGATGCAGATACCTATTGGTCAATATATCTTTAGGCCCTCCCCTATCCACCATCTAAATCCGACTCTCAAGGTGGGATATGTTATGGTCCTTCTCATCAGCATTCTTTTCTGTCAAAAGCCGATCCAGCTCGGATTCATTGGGATCTTTCTTTTAGTGATAACAGGCTTAAGCAAACTCTCCCTGCGAGTTGTCCTGGGAGGACTAAGGACTCTAAAGTGGCTGCTCTTACTTAGCTTTCTTATTCAAGCCCTAATGAGCGATAAGGGGACGGCTCTTTTCTCCTTAGGCAGTCTGGCTATCACTCAAGAGGGGCTGGAAAGGGCCATATTCTTTACCAGCCGTTTGGCCCTGCTCCTCCTGACGGCCTCCCTTCTGACCTTAACTACTTCACCCCTGGATTTAGCCCACGGCCTGACCAGGTTCCTTTCACCTTTAAAGATATTGAGGGTGCCGGTGGAAGAGATGGGCCTGATGATCGTCATTGCCTTGAGATTTGTGCCTATCCTGGCCAAGGAGACTGAAACCATTTGGCGGAATGCAGAAGGCGGAAGGCCGAAGGCGGATTTCAGATGGCGGATTCCGGAAAGGCTCAAGGAGGCTATTCCCCTTCTTGTTTCTGTGATAGCCGATGCCTTCCATAAGGCTGATAAATTAGCTCTTACCCTGGAATCAAAATCACTAAGCGGGGAAATAAGGGAAAACCAACCTGAAACTAAACCGCTTAAGGCGGCTGACTACGCCGCCCTGGTCTTGTGGCTGCCTTTGGTGATAGTAATCTTAGCTATGTAAAGTTTTGACCTGAAATTTAGTTGACAGCCTTCCCTATTTGTGGTAACATTGGTATAACAAGGGAGGAGTATTTGACCTTTCGGCTAGCAAGGTTTGAGTGGGACAAATACAACAGAGCCGAGCTTTTAGATCATAACATCCAACAAGATGAGGCCGAGACCATTTTTGTGGGCAATACCTATTGGTGGAAAAGCCACATCCGCAAAGGCGAGACCAGATATAGAGTCACGGGCAAGACATTTGAGGGGCGATTCCTGACCCTTGTGGTCACAATAAAAGTAAAGGAAACTCTTAGGGTTATTACGGGTTGGGACGCCGAAGATTGGGAAATAAAAAAATGGAGGTCAAGACAATGAAGAGAAAAAAAACAATTCCCTATTTTGAATCAGAGAAAGAAGAAGCTCGCTGGTATCAGAACCACAAAGGTAAACTGGATGATTATTTTGATGAGATAGAGCAGACAGAGAGGCCAGAGATATCCTGGGACTTACGAAAAAAGATATTAGATAAAGCCATGACCGCTCGACTTGGTCTGCGTATTCCTCCTTTGCTCAAGACCATTCTTAAAGAGGCAGCTCGAAAAAAAGGCCTTCGGTCTTACAACGAATTCATTCGACAAAGTTTAACCCAAGCGGCCTTTGATGTGCTGGATAATGAAGATCTAAAACGGATTACCTCGTTATGAAGGTAACCAAGTGATCGGCCATCGGTAATCAGTATCGATTACCGATCATCTAAATGATTTCTACCCCTTCAGCGTTCTGCGGTTAATGATTTGGTTGCGGCTTCGCCGTGATAGGCTATGCTACCAAGCATAGCTTCCATTCGATATCCGGCTTTCTCTGCCGCCTGAATAAACTCCCGGACAATCTCATATCGGTTTACAATACCAGCGGGTATAGTCTCCTCAACCAGAGTAGATCGGGAAATGAAATCTACGGTTGAAACCACAAACAGCCAGTAGATCAACTCCTCAAAGCTCTCTTTGTGGAAATACAAGACACCTTCGTATCTATTGAGGTGGATGTAACCTTGAACATCAGGGTCTTTTAATATATCCTTTATTCGGGCAAGTTGTTTTGGTCTTGACGAATCTTTAGCCCAATCGTAATAATCGGTTAAGATATTTAGCAAAAGCTCCTCCCGCCAGGCTCTCCATTCATCGGTGCCCAGTTCTTGAATAACCGACCTGATAATCTTACCCAGCCTCCATTCATCAAACTTTACCCTGCCTAACCCATAAGTCGCCTGCCATATCAATAATATTCTCCAATAAGGCAGGCTGTCACCGACAGAGGTGGGCATATAGGCGCCCAGATATTCAAGGGCTGCTTTATATCGGGTAGACTCCGGCCACTGATAAAGGGAATCCAACCTCTCCAATTGTAGAATCGTCAAGAAGACCCTCTTGGCGTGCTCAAGGACGGTCTCCATATCAGCCACTCCCCCAGCAAATTGACGGATGGCGCTGAACAATGCCTTAGTTTTATCCTCGAAGGCTTGCGTATCAACCTGTTTTATGCGGCGGAGAGATGCCCATCCTCGAAGCGTATATGGATTGACCATCTCCTTAAAAGGTGTCTGGATTGGCGCCAGGTAAAGCTCAATAGCGGCTTCTTCGATACTTGGAACCCCCCGGCCGTTGAGAAACCAGCATAGTTTGGCGTAATATCCTTCCCAACTGTCATATATCTCCCTGAAGTCTAAAAAGATGTGATATTTAAAGGCCTCTAATTCAGCATACAGTCCCTTTTGGGCCATCTCTTTGCCCTGACGGATGTATTCCAGGCCTGATTTATGGTCCCTGAAGATATAATAATAAGGATCATCTGTCTTCAAGCCCAGTCCTTCGGCTAAGCCCTTCTGAATGAGCTTCCTTCCCCCGGCTCCGTCCTCAACGGATATGGCGCTTGATGTCTTGACCCATCCTTTAGCTGTCTCGAATTTATTGTGGTAGAAGATGAGGGAACGTTCATCGCCGCACCGGTTGGAATAACAGAAGACATCCTCATTGACATAGCCGGCTTCATTATAAAAATCATAGAGGAGGAAATTTTCAACCCCGCTAAAGAGATGGCGCTTCTTCATTAAGGGGAATATCTCCCTTTCGTGGCGGCCGACAAGGTTCCAATCCACCTCTTCTTCCCAATAGGACCTTTTATACTCCATGCCATACTTCTCGGTGAAGCCTTCGATCTGGCCGTGGCCGAACATAGGGAGTCCGGGCATGGTGACCATCATCAAAAGAACCCCAAAGTATTTATCATCTTTACCAAATTGGGCCACGGCCGTTTCTTCATCAGGATTATTCATAAAATTGACGAAACGTTTCAGGATTTCCGGATTAAATTCCAGGACATTTTTTATTACAGAACGGTATTTGGAATTTTCTTCCATCTTCAGCATATTCATAAAGGCGCTGTTGTATACCCGGTGCATCCCGAGGGTGCGGACAAAATAGCCTTCCATAAGCCAGAAGGCCTCAGCCAGAAGGAGTGTATCCGGAACCTCCTTGGCCACCCGGTCAACCACCTCCCGCCAGAATTCATTGGGAAAGAGCCGATCGAATTCTTCTTTGCTCATGCCGTGCTCAGCCCGGGAGGGGATATCGCCCCCTGTGCCCGGCTGGGGAAACCAGAGGCGCTGGTAGTGTTTTTTGGCTAAGGTCATAGCGGCATCGAATCGAATGATGGGGAACCTTCTGGCCACATGAAGGATGGTCTGAATGACGGCCTCACGCACATAGGGAAGCAGGAAATTCAACTGGGCCGTATCATTCCAGGGCATGTGGGTACCATCATTACCGTGATAGATGTATCTCTCCTCACCTGTCCAGTGATCCACCCGTTTGAAGACTACGGCCGCATCCCGTCTGTCCCAATAACCATCTTCTATGTAGACGCCCACCCGGTCATCCGAGGATAGATTGCCGCCCGTAAAGCGATAGCTCGGAAATGGGCTGTAGTTCAGTTGAATAAACCAATCAGGGTGCTCAATGGTCCATTTCGAATATATCCCGGTATGATTGGGAACCATATCCGAGGCCAGCCGAATCCCCCTTCTCCAGGCCCGGTCCCTGAGATTTATAAAGGCCCTTTCTCCACCCAGATCCTCAGCAATAGTGTAATCATAGAGTGAGTAAGCAGAGGAGACTGCCTCTGGATTCCCGGTCCACTGTTTAATCTTTTGGGAGGCCGGGCTTCTTTCCCAGAGGCCGATCAGCCAGAGGCCGGTAAATCCCCAGCGGGCCAGCGTATCCAATTCCTCATCAGGGATGTGATCCAGACGGGTCATCGCTCGGCCATATTTTTTAGCTAATTGATGCAGCCAGACATATACATTCTTGGCGATTAGAACTACCCTAGGCATCCAATCCGCATCCGGGCTGAAGCGTTCGTACTCAGGACCAAGCCCTGTATCGATAATCTTGAAATCCGGCACCAGAGTAGGCCCCGGACCCATCGCGTGGAACTTGTCCTCTTCCTTTATTAAATCAAGGGCCAGTAAAATCTTGCTAAGAAGCTCCCTGGAAAGTAAAGAACCCCAATGATCTATAATGTATCTGAGCTGGCCGGTTAACGAATACGGGCAAACCCTGACCGGGGTTTTGAGCAGATCGATCAGTGATTGATCTTCAGGGCCAAAGGTCGGCTGGGTCTGGAAATACTCGATAAGCGAGTCTATGTTTTGGGAATAGGCGGTGGTCTTTTTTATGTCTACATCATTGAACAACTCCAGGAAAGGGGCGAAGGCCGGGTTGTTATTGGTCAAATACAGGCAGATCATTTTTTCCAACACCATCTGTAAATGGGACGTCCCCTCGGTTTCTCCTTCCAAGTAGGCTACTTGAAATTGCTTGCCGTGATAAACCGTCAGAGGTGGAAACTCTTCGATAGATTTAAGGATCGTTTGGTTGACCGGTTCATGACCGAACTGGTTCCTTAGCCAGGCCAGTCCCTTTTTAAGCGCCCCTGGATTTTTATCCTGGCGATACTTGCCGGCCACATAATGCCAGACCTCATTAATCAATTCCATGGCGTTAAGGTGACCGGCCCTGACCACCTGCTCAGGATTACGGATCAGATCACGTTGTTCATTCATCTTTTGAGCCAGGATTCGAACTGAATAGAGGTCTGAGATGGCCCGATCAAACTGATAACAATCCCTGGTTTTTTTAGAGATAGGAAATTCAACAGGGAAATGGATTTCCCTGGTCCCGGTATTATGCTCAGTAATAATATTTACCGCCAATTTACTTGCCTCCTTACCATTACTGGAACGCTCTCGGATAAAATTGAGCGTTGATTTTATTAGCCGTTTCAGCTAACTATTTTCTTCATTCCCCCCCTCCCACTATTTTTTGCGCGAAATTCTTCTTCCTTCTTTACCTTACCTAATCTTAATCCCAATTTCCCTCTTTTTACCCTACAAAATTTCGACCTGTATGGTTAGGCTGAGCCTCGGAAACCGCTAAAGCGGTTATGATTCTATATGTTGTCTTATTCGCATCACCCTGATAAATCAGGGTGCTAATCTCAGTAGAAATGGGGATATTAATCTCGATAGAAATGAGGAGATGATGAGAATAGCACCCCGATTTATCGGGGTGAATCGGTAGAGAACAAGTCCCCCTCCTAACCGCTTCAGCGGTTTCTTAACCATACAGGTCGAAAAATTTCGAGCTATGCAGTTAAGAAATTATATAGCAGTTCGCCATAAAAA
Source organism: bacterium (assembly GCA_040753085.1). NCBI lineage: Bacteria > bacterium. The sequence continues at coordinate 8,676 of JBFMHI010000044.1, forward strand.
CTTTACATTAAGGTCTAATTTGCCGATAAAGGTATTAAAATCCATGTAACCGTTCAGGGGGTAATGAAAGTTGGTTGAGGGGGAATTTTTGTAACCTGTACGGTTAGCTTAACCTTACTCCCATCTTTTCGACCTGTATAGTTAGGAATTATAAACAACGGGTTGAAATCTTTCCTACGCCCTGTCAGGGCTTGACCTTATGGGATACCATTATTCCGTAAATTGAAATCTACGGCTAAATTCCTTTGCACCTTCGGTGCATAACTAGATTATTTTGAACGCTCTCGGATAAAACCTGTTCTCTGATTGTAACCGTTCAGCCACAGATGCACACAGATGAAACACGGAAAATCCGTGAGACGTGTCCGTGAGTAGGGTCTGTCCTTAGGCTGTAGGGACAACCCTTGTGGTTGTCCGTCCACGGAACGGACAGGGATAAGCACGGACAGGGACAAGCCCTGTCCCTACACTTCCGCCTTCTGTCCTGTGTTATTTATCCGTGCTAATTCGTGCATACCTGAACGGTTACCCCTAATTTTCATCAGGGCAGGCTCTGACAGGTTCAGGAATAGAAAATAGGAAATGAGAAGTAGGAAAAAAGAGACTCTACCCATAAATACTAACGTGACAAAACAGTGGGCAAAAGTAATTATCGCATAAATATAGCAACTTTCGAAGGGCTTGTCAAGACTTTTTTAACTCGATCCCTCGATGCTCGATGCTCGATACTGGATATTGGATTTTTTACCAGTATCGAGGATCGAGCATCGAGGATCGAGCATCGAGGATCGAGGATCGAGAATCGAGGATCGAGGATCGAGCATCGAGGATCGAGCATCGAGGATCGAGCATCCAGCTTTATTTTAGCACAATCATCCGGCGGGTCAGGGTTTGATGGTCAGTCTGGAGTTGGTAGAGATAAACCCCGGAAGCTGTTTCTTGGCCATCGCTGTTACGGCCGTTCCAGTAGGCAGCCCTGTCTTTGGAGAGGTAGCTTCCCGCCGAGAGCCTTCCGAGAGCTAATTCCCTCACCAGGCTGCCGGAAAGGTCGTAGATCCGAACAACCACCGCTGAATCCTTCTCCAGGGCAAAGGGTATCCAGGTCTCAGGATTTAGCGGATTGGGATAATTGGGGAGGAGGGTAGTTGACGAAGGAATAGTCGCGGCCAGGCCCTCTTGAATCAGAGATGCCAGGAATTCCTTGATCTCGTGGATAGCCTGGTTAGAGGGAACATCTTTTAGGGCTGCATACATCGCCCGATAAGCCGCCAGGTATCTGGAATGGTCTATCCCTTCAGTTACTTGGCTGCCCTCGAAACTCGACGACCCGCCAGCAGGTGTCCCTGACTCGAAACTATTTCCCGGCGCTGAGCTTGTCCCATTATGCCTCTTATGCCAGTTTAGCCCCAGGATAAGGACATCAGAGGCATTAACGGTGCCATCACCATTGGCATCGGCATAAGCAGCCGCGGTCGGGCTCCAGGCCAGCACACTTTGACCGGTCCAGGAGATTGAGGCGCCAGACCTGGCTGAACCGGTCCTGTTCCAGTAAAGGCCAATAGGCAGGACATCCCGGGCATCGACATAACCGTCATTATTGGTATCCCCTGGCCAGACAGTGAGATACTGAACTATTCCTGAACCGGCCACGATCTGGCTGTTGGAGGTAGTCAGCCCGTAGGCACTGTTGTGGCTGTCTATAGCCACCACATCGCTGAAGGTGAGGCTGAGGGTGGTGCCTTGGTAAACAGTAGACGAAAGCTCAAAGGTAATCTTGACCACTGTCCCCTGACCATTGGCCCCGAAGGTGTAATCAGAACTCTTCCGACTAATCCCCACTTCCAATGTCCCGTTATCTACCTCCCAGGTAGGCCCTACCAGGCTGGAGGCGTCTTTACCTGAGCCGATCAGGAAATCTCCGGCCTCAACCTTAACCACACTGAGGCAGTTGCTGTCTGAGAAATTCACCTTAAAGGAGAGGCCGAAGAGGTCGCTCACCTGAAAGGTAGCACTCCCGATGGCTACTTCCACCTCCACTTGATCCCCCGGGGTCACCCTGTAGGAGCTTTGATCAAATTCAAGGGGGATATTGGTGCTGGGGGCGGTTACGGTAATGCTCACCTGGTCCGGGAGGCTGTTGCTTTGTCCGTCACTGACTACCAGGGTAAAGAGATAAGTCCCCACCGTGGTCGGCGTAAGGGTCGGCTGGGCCACGTTAGACAAGGTCACTGGCTCAGGATTGTTGGCGTTGGAGGTCCAGACATAGGTCAAGGCATCCCCTTCCGGGTCAGAGCTGGCCGTTCCATCTAACATCACCAGCGAATTCACCGAGACGCTCTGGTCTAGGCCGGCATTGGCCGTGGGTGCTCGCCCCGCTGTTCGCCAGGAGCTGTAATTCACATAATCGCTCACCTCATCCCCCAATCCGGACGGATTGTAGCCCGGCCCTACGATGGATGAGTCTTTGGGGCCGGAAGCGCTGCCCCACCAGTTATCCGTAGCATTGATGCTGAACAAATCATCGGTATTTAAGACACTGAAATTATTTCCATAGATATCAGAACCGGTCAAGGTAGGGTTGGAAGAAGCCCCGCTGGAGAGGCCCAGATCATTATTGGCCATAATAATTCCAGTAATAGTGGGTGACGCCCCCAGGTGGCAATTTATGGCCGTCAGGCAGTTGGTGAATTGGCTTTGACTTATGGCCGGTGAAGAAGAAATACAATTAAGCCCGACACTGGCATACCTTATCAAGACATATTCAAAGGCAGAGGAATCCGAGTCTTGATTCAAGGTGATCTCCCCCCAGTCACCCTGGTCCGGTGAGGTAGTGGAGCCATCTCCGTTAGAGTCACCCCCAGCTTGATCATCGAGCCACGAAGTGAAGGTGACCATCGAGCCAGAGCTGCCCCTGACCGTTATCCAGCCATTGACGTTAATGGAGCCGATAACCTTAATCACCACACCGGTATCAACCGTCCATTCAGCGCTGTCTTTGACGATCAGCCCCTCGGTAATCAGGAAGGCCGCCCCTGTCTCAGCCCAGGTAACATTGGTATCAATGCCCGCATCCGCGGCTACCTCCTGAATACGGATGGCGTTGTAGGTATTGCCGGTCATAGTATTACTGCTCAGGCGGCCGGCATTGTCAGCCGTAATAAGAATGGGATAATTACCGGTGTTATTAATGATCCGGTTGTGGGTGATGGTCGGCTGGGCAGCATCATAGCCAAAGGTAGTAATTATCCCGCCTTCCAAGGAATGAGGATTAAACCCCCCGTTGTTCCGCATCGTATTTCCAGTAATGACAGGTGATGCCCCATCTTTACAGCCAATCGCCCGATAGGTGTTATCTTCGAAGATAGAATTCTGAATGGTCGGAGAGCAGGCCTTAAGCTCTAAACCATACTTGGAATAACGGAGGATACAGTAGTCGAAGATGGAGCTATCCGAGGCATCATCCAGACGGACAAAGTTCCAATCTCCCTTCTGACCAGCCGTCGCCCCATCATAATTAGTATCTCCACCATACTCATCATCCCGGTAAGAGGTAAAGATAACACCATTATTGGCTGTTAGATCTGTTCCCCGGGCCAGGATGGCCCCCTTAATGGTCAGGTCTTGATCAATCTTGGCCACCACCCCGGGTTGAATAGATAAGGTTACGCCGGCCTCAACACTTACCCGCTCAAAATAAATCGGGACCGGAACACTATCAGCATTGTTCCAGTTTTTATACCAGGTTGTATCCCGGCTGTGTTTAGGCTCAGTCAAATGAATGCCATTATATTTATTCCCGGAGATATCATTATCCCTGATCACGTAGCCCCCAATAGAATCAGCTAAGGAGTGCTTACCCTTGACTATGGCCCAACCCAGGTTGTCTTTGATCTGGTTGTCGGCGATCGTCTCTGAAGCGGAGGCGGTACTCTTTATTCCGCCTGAGGTATTAGCTGAGATAGTGCAGCCGTTGACATTGAGGTCAGTGGTATTGCCCAGCCAGGGATCGCCCAGATTTTCGATCCCCCAGCCTTCATTGGAGGTGATGGTGCAGGTGTCTACATTAAGGATTCCGTTCGGCACCTCAAAGAGGAGGCCGCTTGATTCATTTTCCGTAATAGTGCCATAAGCAATAGTCGGATGAGAATTGCCCTGGATATAGATTCCGTAACCGCCGCTCTGGCTAATCTGAGAGAAAGAGATGGTCGGCGAAGCTGATCTAAGCTCCAAGGCATCTTTCTTCAAGCTGTCCTGGGAACCGGCATAGAGGATGTCACAATAACTCAGCACCGATGAATCACTGCTCTGATCAGCGAAGACAATACCGCGCCAATCACCAGGCCGTGGGGTGGTCTCGGCATTTGAGGTAAAGGTAATTCTCTGGCTTGATGTCCCGGTGGCCTCCAAGCGTCCCTTGACTAAGAGGCTTATATTTTCGCCTGTCTTAAATTTAATAACCACGCCGGGTTCGATGGTCAGGACCGCTGAATCATTAATGACCAAATCGTCCTCAGCGATATAGGGACTATTGGCCAGGGTCCAGGTATCGGATCCGACAATGGCCAGCGGGCTAATTTGCCCATTGATTCGATTCAGGTAGGTAGATGAAATGGTGACACTCCAGGTGGAACTCCACTCAGTGGGATTACCGGCCCCATCCTGGGCTCTCACCCGCCAATAATATGTCTTACCTACCACCAGGGCGCTGCTGGCCGTATAAGAAGTGTCAGAATAGTTAGTCACTTCTATCTCAGGGGTAGTAAGGGCGCTGTCTCCCAGATCAATCTGGAGGGTATAGGTAACGCCGGAGGTATCGGCCGCATCAGACCAGCGGAAGGTAGGATAGGCATTAGTTGTCCCGCCATTAGCCGGCGCAATAAGGGCCGGCCCAGAGGGCGTGGTCGTATCCACCTTGAACTGAACGGTCTCACTCCAGTTGGTATTATTACCACTCCCGTCTTCACCCCGGACCCGCCAATAATAGATGCCTTCACTCATAACCGTGGTGTGGGTGTAAGAAGTAGAGGTGGTAGTAAATATCTCAGGAGATGAGAAACTATTATTATCATCGACCTGGAGGGTATAGGTGACCGGAGCGGACAGCCCCTCGGTAACCTCGGTCCACTCAAAGACAGGGGTGCTGTCGGAGGTGGAACTCAGATGAGTGGGTGTAATCGGTCTGGGGAAGCTATAATTGCCCCCTGTCTGGGTGTCAATGATCACGACCCAGGTCTCGGTGCTCCAGTGGCTGTCATTACCGGCCTGGTCAGCGGCCTTGACCCGCCAATAATAATTCCCGTCTGAAAGGGAAGTCGTATTCGTATAGCTGGAAGAAGTTGAAGTTATATCTATCTCGGGTGAAGAGAAGTCGTTGTTATTGTCTACCTCCAGGGTGTAGCTTGCCCCGGATACATCTGTCCAGTCAAAGATCAGGCTTGAAGTATCCGTGTTGACTACCGATCCAGTCGCCGGGGCAACCAAGGTTGGCGCAGAAGGGGCGGTAGTATCCACTACCAAGGCCCGGCTGCCACTGTAGCCAGATTCGTTTCCGGCATAGTCGGTGGCTGAAATTCGCCAGTAGTAAGTCCCATCGCTAAAGGTATGCCCGTTAAACATAGGATCAGAGAAGTATTCTGGATGATACCAGGTAGTATCGGCGACATTGGGATAATTAGTATAGTAGGTGTTGGTATCAGAAAAGTCGGATATCTCGGAGAATTCAATAGTATAATAAATAGTATCAAAGGTCAATGCCCCCTCCGTGACCGAGTCTGTCACCGCTGCCCAGGAAAACCAAGGTTGAGCCTCTTTAACATAGGCCCCATCAGCCGGTGAGGTCAAGTAGGGGGCATCCGGGGCGGTGGTATCCACTGTCACCGAGCCAGGGGATTCGTTGGAGGCCCTCCAATCTCCGATATTGCCGGCCTCATCCCTGGCCCTTACCCGCCAGTAGTAGGTCCCCTCTGATAGGACAGGATCGGGGGTGTAGGAGGTAGTACTAAGGCCAGAGACATTCCGATTGGGGGAGGAGAAGTCGGTATCATCATCTATTTGTATGTCATAACTGTCTGCACCACTTACCGCCTCCCAGCTAAAGGTCGGATTACTGCCCACCACCACATCCGTTCCTGGTGGAGGATTAGTAAGAGTGGAGGAATCAGGGGCAGTGGTGTCAATGGTCAGGGAGTATTTATTGTTTCCCGCACTCTCGTTACCGGCCGAATCCGTAGCCATGGCCCGCCAGTAGTAGACACCGTCCGAAAGGGCCTGATACGAATACAGGGTATAAGTAGAGGCCGTCAGGTCATCGGCTTCCAGGATAACGGGCGCGAAGGAATTATTGTCGGCCACCTGGAAGCGGTAGCTTACCACTGATTCCCCCGCATCCACCTCATTCCAGTCAAAGGCGGGGGTGTGGTCATTGGTTACTGCCCCGTGAGACGGGCTGACCAGGACAGGATCACTCGGGGCGGTGGCATCAAATTTGGTATACCAGACGGCGCTGGGGCCTTCATTCCCGGCCTTATCGTAAGCCCTTACTTGCCAGTAATAAGTAGTCCCTTCCTCAAAGTCGGTTCCGGAATACTGGTAATAAGAAAGAGGCGGCGAACCGGTCAGGGTGTCATAAATAATCCAACCACTGGTTAGACTAATCCCGTCAGTATCGGCTACAATGGTGTAATAGCTCAGATTCTCATCAGCCACCTCCCCCCAGTCAAAGAGCGGCGTGGTATCATTAATGGTCGATCCGTTAGTTGGAGAAACAAGGGTCGGCTGGGAGGGGGCGACGGTATCGATGACTAAGAGCCATTCGGCGCTCCAATTACTCCCGTTTCCGGCCGCATCGTAGGCCTTAATCCGCCACAGATAAGATCCGTCAAGGAGGCTGAGGCTGTAAGTAATCCCACTAATACCAGTTATCACCTCAACCGGTGTGGTAAAACCGGTGGCCATCTCTGCCACCTGAAGGGTATAGGTCTGATTGCTGGTGTTGCTCATGTCATCAGCCGCGGCATACCACTCGAAGGTGGGCGTCGGATCGCTCGTATAAGTTCCGGAAGCCGGCGAGTTGAGGGTAGGCGCGGAGGGGGCATTGATGTCGATATACAACGTCCAGACTTCAGAAGCCGTGGTATTGCCTGCCTTGTCCGTGGCCATTACCCGCCACCAGGCCGTGGTGTCAGAGCCGCTGCCCCAATTATAGGTTGATTCAAATTGAGAGACAGACAGGCCGGATTCCTCCAACTCAGGGCTGCTAATGGTTGAATCCGTGTTATCTACCTGAAGGGTGTAAGTCAACTCAGGTTCCGGATCATTCCAATCAAAGGCCGGCGTAGCCTCGTTGGTATAGCTGCCATTAGACGGCGAAAGGAGGGTAACCGCTGTCGGCACCGTAGTATCGATGATCACCTTCTGAGGGATACCCCAATTCCCCAGCCGGCTAGAGGTATTCACCGCCCTGACCCGCCACCAGTAAGTCATATCGGGTAAAGCAGTGGTTGGCTGGTAATAGGCGAGGGTGGTGGTGGCATCAATAAGGGTATCGTCAGAGTCCGGAATGGAGAAGCTTTCATCCTGGTCGATCTGGATCTGGTAATAAGAGATATCAGACTGACCGCTCCAGCTAAAAAAGGGAGTGGAGGTGTCCTCATAGTCTCCATCCGAAGGGGTGATAAGGTCCGGGGGAAATGGTCCGGCGCCGGTAATGGGTTCGACGATAAATGTGTTTACCTCGCTCCAATTACTGACACAGCCCTCATTGCACTTCACCCTCCAGAACCAGGTGCCCTCAGCCAGATCAACCGGCAGGTTGTAGGGTGAAGTCGCCGTATCCACCGAGTGCCAGGAAGAAGTAAAGGTATTGTGATTAGATATCTCAAAAAAGTAAGTATCAGCCGAATTATCGGTTACCTGTTCCCAGGCAAAGCTCGGCCTGAGGTTATTGGTAATTGAATTCTGGGGTAAAGAGATAAGGGCCGGTCCTCGCACTCTGATAGTCCAGACATTGCTGGCAAAGGCCGCCTGGGACCAGTTGCTCTGAACGCCGGTATCGGCCCCGTCAGAGGCCCTGACCCGCCAGTAATATGTCCCGTTTTGGCCAATAAAAATAGTGCAGGAATTAGTGGAAGAGACCGTGGTTGTATCTGGAGAACTGAAATTAGAGGCGTCGTCCAATTGGATAGTATAGGTATCGGCGCCGGCATCCTCCCAGCAAAAGTTGACCGTGTTACTGACGGTGTCGCTTCCGTTCAATGGCGTGAGGAGTTTAGGCGGATAGAGGTAAAACTCCCACGGCCCGCCCCAGCCGCTGTCCCAGGAAGGCAGGGTAGTGTTAACGGCCCTGACCCGCCAGTAAAAAGTCGTCCTTACGCCATCACTGCCCAGGTAGGTGCTCGAAACGGTGTAGTTGGTATCGCTGGTCTCGACCGCCATTATCAAAGGATCAAAGGAGGGATTGTCCGCTATCTCCAGAAAATAGCTGGTGGCATTGGAGACCTCGTCCCAACTAAGGGTAGGTTGGGCATCATAAGTGGAGGTCTCATCAGGCGGTGAGGGATTGGTTGGCGTCCCCTGCGCCAGGGCCAATCTGCCCATAAGTAAAATTAGGATGATAATAAAGACAATGGTGCTCGGTTTTTTCATAATCTTTACCCCGTTTTATAGATTTTGGATGGCGGATTCTTCATCCCGAATTCCGCCATAATTCATCATAAATCGTAACCGTTCATCCCATGAGGCTGGATGCTGGATGCTCGATGCTCGATCCTTGATGCTCGATCTTCGACGCTGAATGCTGGATGCTCGATGCTTGATGCTCGATCTTCGACGCTGGATGCTCGATGCTCGATGCTGGTAAAGAATCCAGTATCCAGGATCGAGCATCGAGGATCGAGAATCGAGCATCGAATTTGTGCCTTCGTGGCTGAATAGTTACCTGTTTATTAAAATAATCTGGGAAAAGTTGGATTAGTGGTTTTGGGGTGGTATGATTTGGTAGTATGTTTTTGCTGGAAAGTAGTAACGTGAATATGAAAACTAACACCAACGGTTACAGTGGTTTAGGTGAAACAGCCTCAGTTAACAAACAGTCAGCATATTATACCAACATTAAACTATAGTCTGCCTGATTAGACTACCTCTAT
>JBFMHI010000045.1:0-4612 GCA_040753085.1 bacterium
GTTATGGATAGACTGGTTGGAAGCGTATCCCGTAGAGTGATGGTATCCTTCATTTGAACCTCCTTGTAGTAGTCCGATTAGTGGTGTGATTGGGATATATTCAAAGTATACCATCTTTGGGGAAATTGTAAAGCTTCTATTCCTCAGTTTTGAAACGATGCCCAAATTTTCTTCAACACGACACTACAACTTTAACCATACAGGTCGAAAAATTGAGGAAAAGAAGAAAATCTTCCCCTCATCCCACCCCTATCTGAAGATCTGGTGGGAAAACACTTAGCCCCCTGGTTTAGTTAGCCAAGAAGCCTGCGGTTATTTCGGAAGTATATCCGCAGCCTCTTCGGAATACAGAAGACCATCTGCCTATGAAATATGAGAAGATTTACCTTCAGCCTTCAGCCTTCAGTCTATCTGGCTCTAAAACAACCAGGCTACGAAGAGGTGGTAGATAAGAATCCCTGCCAGCGTGACTGCGGCCGGCTTTAGGAGGCTGGCCAGACTATGAACGAGGGGGGTGCGGAAATGCTCGTTGGTCACTACCAGACATACATGCACCGGTGAAAGAATCATTCCCATGTAGCCGCAGCCGTAAGCCAAGACCGTCGTAGACAGCAATGTTCCCAGTGCCGGATTTTCACCCAGGAGGCTGATCACAATAGGGAAACTGGCACCTACGAATCCGATAGCCAGTCCGGTAACCATCCCGCTGATATAGGGGATAACCATGATCACGGCCCAGACCGGAATCCCCCAGGCAGCCAATTCCTGGCGCATCCCTCCGATAAGTGAGACTCCATTGGGAAGGGGGGCTTCAATAAAAGCGCCGTAGATTCTTACCATAGCCACTACCAGGGCAAGCATAAGGGTCTTGTGGGAGAGTAAAATGGTTTGCCACTTGGGGTGATTCAGGGGACGCTGAACTTGAAGAAGGCCCATCGCGGCGAATAACCCCGAGATCATCGGCAGGTAGTTGTTTATGGCGGCAATTCCCGGCAGGAAAAGTCGGATACCGGCATAACAGACGATGACTACGAAGACCGGGGCAATTAGGGTAAGAAATGGCCTCTCCAATTCCGGCCTGGGGGACTCGACGGCTTTATTTTGGGCCGGAATTCGTCGCAGAAGAAAGGCGTAGCCAGTCGTGACTGAAAGGAGACAAAGGGGAAACTGCAGCAGGATAAACTGCCAGACTTAAACGATGCCCAGGATTGTTTGGTTGTGGCCAGAGGCCGCGCTATGTTGTGATATCTTTAAAGATCACTATAGCCAGATGGCCGGTCATTTCCCACGCCTTCTGAAATTTCTTGATACTCAGTAGTCTCCGTCCATCCATCGGGTCAAGAACCAGCACTTCGCTTTCTGTAATATGCTCGATCACCATCGCATGAGTGCAGAATATCTGCTCCAGGGGAAATACATTCACGTAGACAATTGGGAAGATTCCTCTGCGCAGAAGATCCTTCAGTCTGGCAACATCAAGGCTTGCCGCAGAGGCTTGAAAGCCAAAATCCTGGGCGCAAGCTGCAATGTTTTGAGCATAAGTCCCAAGCTCTGTAGTCCCACACCGGTTCCTCAGTGTCTTTTCATCCTCCTCGATACCGTAGAAACTCAGAATCATCCTCAGACAGGCTACAGCGCATGAGGAGGGCTTTTCCTGCCTACGAAAAGACAGCTTCGATTTCACGCTTTTTCCCTTCGTAAAGCTCTTTTGCGGTCCTCTCCATTTCCTCAAACGGTGTCCAGCCGACTACATTTCCCAATTCAGCATCAACGGCCACTACGCCCACTTCGCCAACGATGCCAAGCTTAGGATAGGTCAGAACAACAGGAACGGCCCAGATCGATTGGGTGGGAAAAACTACTCGTGTTGGAAAGCCCGCCGAAAACATATCCCGAAGATAAGATAAGACAAATTGATTGGCGGTCAAAAAAGCTTGCTTTGAATCAATTTGAGGGGCCACCTGTGGGGCCTTGAGGTTCGATGAAGCAATCGCCTGGTCTGGCATCTTTTTCTCCTTCCTGATATGCTTACGCTATGTTACACCTCTCTGCCTTAATAGGTATTTATCGTGACCTCGAGTTTTGCTTTAAATTTTAACACATAATTGAGTTAGATGTCAAGAAGAAATAAAAAGTTAGGGAGAAAAAAATCATTCTTCCCCGCTGAAGGAAAACGTAATCGTTCACCACAGAGACACTGAGACACGGAGAATGATTTTAGGTAACCGTTCAGCCACCAAGGCACGAAGACACGAAGGGGAAAAAGTATGTGTCTTAGAGAGCAGTAGAGCAATAGAGCAACAGTTCTGGAACTTTCAGAAAAGTCTTTAACTACTGCTCTGCTGCTCTACTGCTCTACTGCTCTATTTTTGTGTCTTAGTGTCTTTATGGCTAAACACTTACAGACGATAGAAGATACTCGCTTATCTTATTAAGGCGAGCTTGCCGCTCCTTCTGCCGCCATTTTTATCAGTAATAAGGTAGAGGTAAACCCCGCTGGCTACTGCCCGGCCATAATCATTCCTTCCCTTCCATTCAGTCGAACCAGTGGTGATATCTTCTTTGATCCAGACCAATTCCCCGGCTATGTTGTAAATCCTGATGGTTGCTTCAAAACTAAGACCCAGAAATTTAACGGTGGCATCCCGGGCCGGTCTAAAGGGATTGGGATAGACTAAAACCTTATCAAGGCCAGAGGCAGCTTTTCCAAAAAGGCTAAAGAGACTCAGATGCTCGGTCGCGGCGGTGCAGATATTATCCTCGGCGTAGACAGTAGTCGGAAGCGCAAGCCAGCCTTGGCCATCCCATTGATGGATAACCAGGGTCTCCTCTAATATCTCTTTCCCATCTACGATTCCGTTATTGTCGCTATCTTCATAGGCCATGGAGATGATGATCGGCTCAGTTAGTTGAGCTTCGCTGTCTTCCAGAGAGACATCAACATAAATCCCTGTTGGATTCTCTTTCGGCGATGGTAATGTTTCCGGCGCTGGGGAGGAAATCCTGACCACTGTCTCTTGTTTTAAAGCGCCGGCAGGCACCGTAACTTTGGTGCCATCTCCCTTGTCAACTACTGTAAGTTGCGTAAAATCGACCTTCCCTTCCACATAGTCATTTTTGCTATGATTTACTATCACCCTGATAAATGAAGGCTTCGGGTCAGTATTGCCATCCGTGTCTTCAGCCACGGCCCTCAATTGATATTCCCCATCTGGCAACTTCGATGTATCCCAGGTTACTTTGAATGCGGAATGCGGAATAGTCCGCGGCCCACGGCCCACGACCGATGGCCGGCTGTTTGCCTTCTTCTGTGGACTGTGGACGGTGGACTGTGGACTATCGGATCTATCAATATCAAGCCAGGTTGAATCAGAACTCGCCCTGTATTGGAACAGAACAGAGTCAATAACGACTCCGCCATCCGCCATCACTATGACCCCATCTCCTGAGACCCTCGTTCCAGGCGTTGGTCTGACTATAGTGGCTCTGGCTATTTCATTGATAATCACGGTCACATCGGCTTTGCTATCCTGTTCCCCATTGGGGTCAGTGAGGATGAGGGTCACATCGTCCTGGCCATATTGGTTGGGAAGTGGGATAATAGTTAGCCGGTTGTTGACCACTTCAGCAGTAAAGACCAATCCACCATCCGAAGCAGTGTCAACCGTGTCCAGGTCGATGCTCCAGGTGAGACCGGTATCATCCACGTCTGAGCCGTAAGGGCTGAGGTCAAAGCCGGCTGGGGTGTCTTCGGGGGTAGTAAAGTCATCGCCGGCCGGGTCGATCACCGGCGGGTCATTGACCGGGGCGACTATCACGGTTACATCGGCTTTAGTGTCCTGGGCACCATTTGGGTTGGTGAGTATTAGGGTCACATCGTCCTGGCCATATTGGTTGGGAAGTGGGATAATAGTTAGCCGGTTGTTGACCACTTCAGCAGTAAAGACCAATCCGCCATCCGAAGCAGTGTCAACCGTGTCCGGGTCGATGCTCCAGGTGAGACCGGTATCATCCACGTCTGAGCCGTAAGGGCTGAGGTCAAAGCCGGCTGGGGTATCTTCGGGGGTAGTAAAGTCATCGCCGGCCGGGTCGATCACCGGCGGGTCATTGACCGGGGCGACTATCACGGTTACATCGGCTTTAGTGTCCTGGGCGCCATTTGGGTCGGTGAGTATTAGGGTCACATCGTCCTGGCCATATTGGTTGGGAAGTGGGATAATAGTTAGCCGGTTGTTGACCACTTCAGCAGTAAAGACCAATCCACCATCCGAAGCAGTGTCAACCGTGTCCGGGTCGATGCTCCAGGTGAGACCGGTATCATCCATGTCTGAGCCGTAAGGGCTGAGGTCAAAGTCGGCTGGGGTGTCTTCGGAGGTAGTAAAGTCATCGCAGGCCGGGTCGATCACCGGCGGGTCATTGACCGGGGCGACTATCACGGTCACATCGGCTTTGGTATCCTGACTTCCCTTCGGATCATTCAACCAGAGGGTTACATCGTCCTGGCCATATTGGTTGGGAAGTGGGATAATAGTTAGCCGGTTGTTGGCTACCTCAGCCGTAAAGAGGATAGTAGCGACACTGTTCGGATCGAGAGTCCAGGTGAGACCGGTAT
>JBFMHI010000045.1:4712-17765 GCA_040753085.1 bacterium
AAAGAGGATAGTAGCGACACTGTTCGGATCGAGAGTCCAGGTGAGACCGGTATCATCTATGTCTGAGCCATAAGGCGTCAGGCCAAAGGTAGCCGGGGTGTCTTCGGGGGTAGTAAAGTCATCGCAGACAGGGTCGATCACCGGCGGATCATTGACCGGCCTGATGATGATGGTCACATCGGCCTTGATATATTTTGCTCCTTCAGAATCGGTCAGGATAAGGGTTATGTCGTCCTGACCGTGCTGGTTAGGTTGAGGAACAATGGTCAGAAGTGTATCCGATAAATTAGCCTCAAAGAGACCGGTATCTACGCTGGTGAGACTTATTGACCAGGTAAGAGCAGTCAAGTCTCCATCTGTGCCATAAGGACTCAGGTCAAATTCAGCCCGAATATCTTCATCTACCATAAAATCATCGCAAGAAGGATCGATAAAGGGCGCATGATTGACGTGGTTGACAATGATGGTCACATCTTGTTTGACATCCTGATCCCCGGACGGATCGCTCAAGATGAGGGTTATATCCTCCTGGCCGTGAGAACCGGAGATGGGGTTAATAGTAAGAGTATCAGCAGATATGAGGGCTTCAAAGAGGGTGGCGTCCACCGTATCCGGTTGTATGGACCAGGTGAGATTGGTATCATCTACATCCAGCCTGTATTGGCTCAGGTCAAATCCAGTTGGGGTATCCCCATCCACCATAAAATTATCGCAGGCAGGATCGATCACCGGCGGGTCATTGACCGATGCGACTATCACGGTCACCTCGGCTTTGGTATCTTGCTCCCCATTGGGGTCAGTGAGGATGAGGGTTATATCGTCCTGGCCATATTGGTTGGGAAGTGGGATAATAGTTAGCCGGTTGTTGACCACTTCAGCCGTAAAGACCAATCCGCCATCTGAAGCAGTGTCAACAGTGTCCGGGTCGATGCTCCAGGTGAGACCGGTATCATCCACGTCCGACCCGTAAGGGCTGAGGTCAAAGTCGGCCGGGGTGTCTTCGGGGGTAGTAAGGTCATCGCAGGCAGGATCGATCACCGGCGGGTCATTAACCGGGGCGACTATCACGGTCACATCGGTTTTGGTATCCTGACTTCCCTCCGGATCGGTCAACCAGAGGGTTACATCGGCCTGACCATATTGGTTGGGAAGTGGGGTAATAGTTAGCTGGTTGTTAGCTACCTCAGCCGTAAAGAGGGTAGTATCGACACTGTCCAGATCAATGTTCCAGACAAGCCAGGCGTCATTTACATCAGAGCCATAGGGAGTCAGGTCAAAGGTAGCTGGGGTATCTTCGGGGGTAGTAAAGCCATCGCAGGCCGGGTCGATTACCGGCGGGTCATTAACCGGGGCGACTATCACGGTCACGTCGGCTTTGGTACTCTGTTCCCCATTGGAGTCAGTGAGGATGAGGGTTACATCGGCCTGACCATATTGGTTGGGAAGTGGGATAATAGTTAGCCGGTCGTTGGCTACCTCAGCCGTAAAGAGGGTAGTATCGGCACTGTCCAGATCAATATTCCAGACAAGCCCGGCGTCATCTACATCGAAACCATAAGGCGTTAGGTCAAAAGTAGTTGGGGTATCTTCGGGGGTAGTAAAGCCATCGCAGGCAGGGTCGATCACCGGCGGGTCATTAACCGGTGCGACTGTCATGGTCACGTCGGCTTTGATATCCTGACTTCCATTCGGATCGGTCAACCAGAGGGTTACATCGGCCTGACCATATTGGTTGGGAAGTGGGATAATAGTTAGCCGGTCGTTGGCTACCTCAGCCGTAAAGAGGGTAGTATCGACACTGTCCAGATTAATGTTCCAGACAAGCCCGGCGTCATCTACATCGAAACCATAAGGCGTTAGGTCAAAAGTAGCTGGGGTATCTTCGGGGGTAGTAAAGCCATCGCAGGCCGGGTCGATCACCGGTGGATCATTAACCGGGGCGACTGTCATGGTCACGTTGGTTTTGGTATCCTGATTTCCATTCGGATCAGTCAACCAGAGGGTTACATTGGCCTGACCGCACTGATTGGGGAACGGATTAATGGTCAGGCGGTTGTTGACTACCTCAGCCGTAAAGAGGGTAGTAGCGGCGCTGGCCGAATCGATGCTCCAGACCAGCCCTGTGTCATCCACATCAGAGCCATAGGGAGTCAGGTCAAAGGTAGCTGGGGTGTCTTCAGGAGTAGTAAAGCCATCGCAAGCAGGATCAATAACCGGCGGATCATTAACCGGTGCGACTGTTACGGTTACGTCGGCTTTGGTATCCTGCTCCCCATTGGGGTCAGTGAGGATGATGGTTACATCGTCCTGACCATATTGGTTGGGAAGTGGGATAATAGTTAGCCGGTGGTTGGCTATCTCAGCCGTAAAGAGGGTAGTAGCGGCGCTGGCCGGATCAATGCTCCAGACAAGCCCTGTGTCATCTACATCAGAGCCATAAGGCGTTAGGTCAAAGGTAGCCGGGGTGTCTTCAGGGGTAGTAAGGTCATCGCAGGCCGGGTCGATCACCGGCGGGTCATTAACCGGGGCGACTATCACGGTCACATCGGCTTTGGTATCCTGTCCCCCATTGGGGTCGGTAAGGATGAGGGTGATATCGTCCTGGCCAAATTGATTGGGCTTCGGAATAATGGTAAGCAGGTTATTGGCTGCTCCGGCCTCAAAGATGGCGGTATCTACACTTCCTGAATCCAGAGACCAAACAAGAAAGCCGGAGTCCTCGACATCTGATCCGTAAGGGGTCAGGTCGAGTTCAAGCCGTGTATCTTCCAGGGTAGACAGGTTGTCCAGGGAAGGATCAATCAGGGGTGGGGTATTCTCAGTGTCAAGGGGATTAGTGGCTGCTGTGACCTGATTAGAAGTGTCAGAGGTGTTGCCCACCTCATCTTTGGATTTAAGGGCAAAGTAATAAGTGGTCTCAGGAATAAGGCCGGTAATGGTAAAGGACTCTGTAGAGCCGGCCGGAGAAGGCCCAGGTTCGCCGCTTACCTGGGTGGCCGAGTCCCAGCCGGCTTCAATAATAGGCGAAGTCGAGTATCTAAGCTCGTAGACAAAGGTCTGGCCGATATCTCCATCATCTCCGGGGGCCGTCCAGGTAAGCGAGATGGTAGTAGTAGTTACCCCGCTGGTGTTCAGATCATCTACCGCGGCCGGGGAGGTATTATCCGGATAGTAATAGATGGTCACCCGGCCGGCGCCGCTGTTGTCGGCATAGTCAGTGGCCGTGACCAGGAAGGTGTTGGTGTCAGGGACAAGATCGACGGCAAAGACGAAATTGGCGGTATCACCGCTGTTCCACTTTTCGACATCTATGGCGATGGCCTTCACGCTGGTTCTGTTATCCGTGGCTATCCCGCTGATATTCACCTGGGGCAAAGAGGTGCTGGCCCCATCAGGGGGAGAAAGGATAGTCACTGCTGGCGGGGTATGATCAATGGTCAGCGGCCCTCGGCTGTAAGCAAAAACCGCCGGATTGACCCCGTCATCGATTCTTCCATAAAGGTAATAATTCCCTTCTGTTAACAATGAAGTATCCCAGGAATAGGCATCGGTCTCATCGTCTTCCGAAATCCCGGCCACAATCTGGATACCATCGCCGCCGGTATCGTCCTTGTCATAGAAGAGGCTGATGGCCGCGTTATCTTCCAGATCATAGTCAGACCAAGTAATACGGTAGGAATTATTAGCAGCCGCCCCACTTGGAGGGGGTGAAGTAATATTCAGAGAGGGCGGGGCATTATCGCCGCGGAGGGTTTTGTAATCACCGTAGTCGTGGACGGCCAGGCCCAAAAAGCCGGTATCGGGATCGAATTCGTCTAAAACCACGGCCAATTGTTCCTCCATAAAGGTGACCCCTTCCTCGTAGAAGGTGATGGTCTCCGGTTCGTCTGCCGGCGGGGAAGTGTTAACCCCGATTATCACCCCCTTGCCGGCGGCGTTGGCTGTCTGGACCTCCCCCTCTGCCCCGGCGATGATCCCGGCCGTATCATCTCGGTAGTCCATAATAGTCACCCAATCCCCTATTTGTTGGACATCCTGGGTAGAAGTTACTTCCGAGCCGGTATCGGAATCAGTGTCATACCAATAGGGGATGTCACAGTTTAAGGTGATGTTCGGCTCATATCCCGCATTGAAGGACAACAGCTTACTCCTGCAATTGGTCAGCAGGGTTTTATACTCCTGCCAGTAGGTAGAATACTGGGAATTCCAATCTGAGAGGGTGTAAGGCTTCACGTCGAGGTGAAAGCCGTCGAACCTCTGACTGGGGAGGCCGGCCTGATTAAAGGAGATGATAGCCTCGCATCGGGCCTCGCCCTCGGGTCGATGGGCCGGTGTGGCCCAATTGGGGTCGCCGCAGAGATATTCTATCCTGAAACGGCGGGCATGGGCCTCGGTCAAAAAGTTCCTCACCTGATTCGGATTAGTCGTGACAAGATCGCCGGCTGAAATAAAGAAGGCATTTACTGATTTGGTAGAATCCCCATGCGGGGAGGAGCAGAAGTCAAAGAGGTCGGTTCTGGCCGGGCCGGCGTCATTGATAATATCAGCCGCTTCCGGATTCCATATCCAGAGGGCCCGAAGGCGGGGTGTCTTAGTGTGGGCCACATTGGAGATGTCCGACCAGTTGCCTAAGCCATCCTTTGATTTCAGGGCGAAGTAGTAGTCGGCATCCGGCTGGAGGCCGTAGATGGTAAAGCTCTCCGGGGAATCGGCTACTTGTGGAACCGGCTCCCCCACGGCTTGAGCCGCCCCATTCCAATTGGCCGCCGTGATCTGGGTCAAGGAGTATCTGATATCATATTCCACGGCGCTCGCCGGGGCGGTCCAGGCCAGGCCGGCCATACTTGGTCCTGTATCGGAAAGGCTAAGGTTGAAGACCACCGGCGGTGGGGTCCGGTTTATGGTTAGTGGCCCGCTGTAATGATAGACCGGGGTGTTGACCCCATCGTCAATCTTCCCGTAGATATAATAAGTCTCTTCCGGCGTTTGGGAGGTATCCCAGGAATAGGAATCGGTTTCATCGTCCTCGGAGATTCCGCGGATGATCTCTTGGCCATCGTGGCCGGTATCATCTCTGTCATAATAAAGGGTAATACCGGCATCCAACTCCGGGCAGTGGTCGAGCCAGGTGATAGGATATGTCCCATTAGTGGCTGCTCCGGTTTGGGGCGGCTGGGTAATAGAAATCTGCGGCTCGGTAGGGAAATGATAGGAAATAGTTAGCTTGGGCCTGTCTAATGGAGTCGAATAGTTTCGGCTATAAAAGAAGGAATTGCCGGCCACCTCCGGAGTAATAAAGAGGCCGTAATTGGCCGAACCGTTATTGGCCCAGGCCTGCACAAGGGAAGGCGTGATAGTAAGCGAGCACACCTCGTTGGCCCCCACTGTTTGAAAAGAGCCGCAGTCAGTGGCCCTCCGGTCAAAAGCAGAGTCCGGTGGGGCTGTATCGCTGGTCGCCCCTAAGCCTGAAGAATTCCAGGCGGTGCCGGTCTTTCTCGAATTCCAGGTGGCTTCCATTTCTTCCCAGTCCTGAAGCACCTCGTAGGCCTTGAGGGTATGCCCGGAAGAATAACTTGCCCAGACCTGCCTCAGAGAGATGAGCGCCGAGTCGATAATCGCCCCGGAAGGCAGACTTGAGATATTCCATTTAATCAGAAATCCCTCCAGAGGATGGGTGGCCTCGATATTGGAGGCGTTTCCAAAGTTAGCATTCGGATCCTGGTAATAGGTAGAGACAGTGGTATCCAGGCAGCCAGTGTAGGAAGCATCCGGCAAGGCCCCATTCTGGAAGGAGATGGTTACTATTTCGGCCTGGGTAAAAACTATATGCCCCTCTGAGACCGCCTCATTTCCAGAGGGATCACGGCTCCTTATCCGAAGATGGTAGGTAGTATTGGGCAGGAGTCCGGAGAGGTCTATCCGGTGAGAGGTAAGATAGGTCGAATCAGAGGCCGTGGAACCATAAGCTAATGTCTGTCCAAAGTCAACGATAGAATCGGCTGTCTCATCGGTTGACCACTGGACGACCGCCGAACGATCCGATACATTAACCATCTCCACATTAGAGATCACCGGCGGGGTGGTATCAGGGGCGGTCGTGGTAAAGGCGGCGTCTCCTGATAGGGCCAGGTTGGCCGAGGGATCAGTGGACCGGACCCGGTAGTGATAAGTAGCGCCGGCAGAAAGACCCTGGAGGTCGATCTGATGGCTTCTGGTCGGCCTGGTATCGTGAGGGCTAAAAAAGCCGTAATTGGTATCCGGACCGTATTCTACCTGGGAGGCGGCCAGCTCATCCGTAGTCCAAGTTATCCTGGCCCCCTCACCGGTGATGAGGGAGTGGGTCACCTCCGAGATGACCGGCGCGGCCGTATCAAAGTAGGTGATCTCTAAGACAGGCCGTAAAGAGGCATCAACCGCCTCGCTGGAAGGAAAGAAATTGCCGGTAGGTGAATTAAGATTAGCCGTAGCCAGGAAAAGACCCTGATTGGGAAAACTGCCCTCGTTCCAGCCGACCACAGCCGGGGTCACATCCCAACTAAACCAGTGAGTCGAAGAGGTGAAGGGATTGACCGTAATGGTGTCAAGGGGATCGCTTGAAACCGTGGTGATGTCTGCCCCACCCAGCCTCCAGGGAGAACTCCGATTGAACCAGTCAGCCCTGGTTCGATCCCAATCACCCAGGTTATCAGGGTCAGTAATCCGATAGGCCAGTATTTCCTGAATATTACTCTCACCCCCCGAAATAAAGTCGGTATATAATTTAAGGTTCGCTTGAGAAATAACAGATTGAGGCGGCAGATCAGATAGATCGAAATAAAGCACGGCCATTCGCTTCCAGTGAGTGTCGCCCCCCGGTGTAACCCACAGTTCGTGATAGGTAGGATAACTGCCTGTCCCATTGACAATAAAGGAGGTGTCAAAACAGGTCCCTGGATAATCAGAGGCGGAGTTCTCCCCCCAGATTTCGGTCTTGACCGAGGTGGCAAAGGTCTGGTCGCCTGAGACGGCCTCATTGGACTGAGGCGCCCCATCCCGGCTCCTTACCCGGAAGTGGTAGGTAGTATGGTGATTAAGGCCGGTGAGGGTGATGGAATGATGGGTGGTCAGGCTGGGATCGGTGACCTGGTTTCCGTAGCCGGCATTGAGGCCATACTCTACGCCGGATGTAGACGGCTCATCGGTCTGCCAGGTAATGGTGGCCTGATCATTGCCAATATTAGAGACGATTATCTCGGAAATAACCGGGGCAGTGGTGTCCGCCTCTATCGTGGTAAAGGTCTGATCCGCTGAGGTGTTGGCATTATTTGAGCCATCCGTAGAGATGACCCGGTAATGATAAGTGGTGAAGGCCAAAAGCCCGCTCAGGGCAATCGAATGGCTGGTCACAAAGCTCCCCTCCTGGGCAGCCTGACCGTAAGAGGTAGTTGTCCCATACTCGACTTTAGAGGTGGAGGCCTCATCAGTCGTCCAGGTGATGGTGGCCACATTCTCTCCAATATTGGAATGGGTTATGTTGCTTATCTGGGGCGGGGTTTGATCAGCCGCCGTGGTAAAGGTGCCATCATTGGAGACAGATTCATTGCCCAGGCTATCCCGGCTTCTGACCCGGTAATAGTAGGTAGTGGAGCTGACCAGGCCGGTTAAGGTTACCGTGTGATTAGTGACCAGAGCCGGATCGAGGCTGGTGGTATTAGCGTAATCAGCCGATAGGCCATATTCTACCTGCGACGTGGCCCCTTCATCGGTTGTCCAGTTGATCCGGGCTGAGACATCGGTCACATTAGAGGCATTCACCCCGCTAATGACCGGCAGGCTCCGGTCAACCTTAAGGCTGCCCTTGGAATAGTCGGATACAGTATCCAGACCGTGGCTCATCCGGCCGTAGATGTAATATTCACCCTCGGCCAGGCCTGAGATATCCCAGGTGTAGGAGTCGGTTTCATCATCTTCGGATAGGCCGGCGGCAATAAGCACGCCGTCGTAACCGACCTGATCAGTATCGTAGTAGAGGCTGATAGTGTTGCTATTGTCCGGATCAAGGTCAGTCCAGGTGATATCAAAGGAGTGGTTGGCCGTCTTACCTCCGACCGGTGGAGAGGTGATCTCCAACCTCATCACGGGCAGATCAAATCCGTAGGTAATCTCTAGAATAGGCCGCCAGGAGGCATTAGACTCTTCCGCCGAGGCAAAGCTATTGCCCCCTGTGCCATCAGGATAGATCATCATCCCCTGGTTGAGATAGGTTCCGGCCACCCAACCAGCCACGGCCCCAGTCACATCCCATTCAAACCAGTGGTCGGGATCGAAGGCATCAACCCGGACCGCATCTACTACCAGGCTGAAACAGGTATCAATATCTCCATCACCGCGGTTGCTCCAGGGTAGGCCTGTGTTTCTGTTACGCCAATTGGCCAGAGCGCCGTTCCAATCACCCAGGCCGGCCGGGTCAGTGATCCGGTAGAGCATGCCCACAAGGGGGCTGTGCCAATAAGGGTAAGTAGCATAAAGCCTTAAGGTGGCCTGGGTGACGGCGGCCTCCTGGGGGATGGCCGACAGGTCGAAGTCCAGGAGGATCGCATGGTTGGAAGTCAGATACAACCAG
The DNA here is from genome assembly GCA_040753085.1 of bacterium. Classification (NCBI taxonomy): domain Bacteria; species bacterium. The sequence continues at coordinate 13,315 of JBFMHI010000045.1, forward strand.
GCAGAAGTGGGATAATTATCAGGGCTGTCAATAGTCAGGTAACTGTCAAAACCGGTCCCCGCGTGGTCGGATGAGGAATTTTCACCCCAGATTTCTTGCCTGGGGGTGATAAAGCCTTGGGTTGAGGAGACCGCCTCGTTGTCTGAGATGTCGCGGCTTTTTACCCGGTAGTAATAGGTGTCTCCCTCATCAAGGCCGGAGAGGGTGAGGCTGTGTGAGGTGACCATCGTGGTGTCAAGGCTGGCCGAACCCAGAGATGGTGTCTTCCCGTATTCCACCTGCGAGGTAGCCAGCTCATCGGTCTGCCATCTGATGGTTACAGAATTGGGTAGGGGATTGAATAGCCTCAGCTCTGAGATGACCGGGGCCGTGGTGTCAGAACTGGTGGTGGTGAAGGTGTAATCAGGCGAGGCCGTCGAGTTTCCAAAGCCGTCAGTAGCCATAATCCGATAATGATATTCGGTTAGCGGAGACAGCCCGTTAAGCTGAAGACGGTGGTTCTTGACTGGATTAGTATCCGACAGACTTGAGCCATAGCCCGTATCCGGGCCATACTCGATAGTAGCCGTGGAGGTCTCGTCAGTAGCAAAGGTAATCACCGCCGATTCGCTTCCTACAGGCCCAGCCTGGACATCCGAGATGACCGGCCCGGTCGTATCCGGATGGGCAGATTCATACATATAGGCCTGGCCGAATCTGAGCATGAAACCAGCCCCTTTGGCCGCAGACTGACCACCATAATAGGGGGGATGATCCGGATAGTTAAGGTAATACTCGAAGGCTCTTTTGGCATAATCATAGTATTTCTTATCCCTGGTCAAGCGGTAGGTGTATGTCCAGCCATCAATCAGGGTCTGGGTGTTGGGTGAGCCGACATAGGCTATCCCATTTTGCCGGGAATAGATATAATTCCCTTCCTTATTGTTGGGGTAATCAGTCCACCAGTGGCCTGTCCCGGCCGGCCAGACATTTCCGTATCCATCACCTATCGGCTCATCAATCCACAGCTCATCAATAATAAAATCGGCCATCTTAATCAGGGCATTCTCTGCCTCAAGATCGGGCGCCGATGCGTCTCTCTTGGCCAGACAGTATTCACCCAATCCCTCCATCACATAGCCCATCGCCCACGGACAGAGGGAACCGTCAGGTTGGGTTAGTGCCCCGTTCTCCTGAACATACGGCAAGAGACAGTCGTAAACAATGGATCTGGCGCCATTAAGATAGGCGGCCTCATAGCCGGTGGCCTCATAAAGCTCCATCATGCCGCATAGAGACCAGCCGATATTGCGGGTTTCTACATAAAGGCCGGGTGTAGTACGGCCAGAGATATATTGGCCTATCTCTTTGGCCGCGACCAGGGCCTCAGGATCGCCGGTCAACTGATAACGGAGCAGGAGACCATTAAGCCACATGTGACTGGGAAGCGGCGCCCGGCTGTGGTCGGTGATCCCGCTGGCATCATGCTTATGGGGGCCATGATTAAAGACACTGGCGTTTACATCCCTATCGGTATGGTAGATGTCGATGTCCCGCATGTGTTGGCTCATATATAGGCCGTTGTCAAGAAAGGCAAGGTCGCCCTTTCTCAGAAATTGATTGAGCATACACCAGCCAAAGTCGAACTCGTTGTTTCCCCAGTAGCGGGTTACCTTGTCTCCATCTCGATAGCTGTCCCCAAAGTTCCGCCAGCCGTAGCAGTCGGAATTTTCTCGCTCGTTCTCGATACCGCTGACCGATACATCTGCCCAGCCTTCGTGGATAAGAAAGTTGGTGTAATCTTCAGGGGCGGTAGTCTTAAGGGTTTCGCAGTAATATTCAGAGGTGCATCGGCTAAATAGGGGGTAGTGGAAGGATTTGGCGATGTCTTCAGATTGAGCCTCGGAATGATTGCCGGTGTGAAAGTAGTAAAAGACCTCATGGCCCTTGTGCTGTCCGGCTCGAAAGAGATGGGGAACGGCCCAGTCATCCGGCCAGAGACCGACATAGACCTCCCCGGAGTCGTTGACCTCAAGGCTCTTGGGGAAATTCTGCCAGAAGAGCCGGCAGCCGGTGGTCAGTCCCCAATTGGCATCTGAGATGTCCGTCCAGCCCTCGGCCTTTAGGCCAGATTCGACCTCACGGCCGTCGTGGTAGATCTTGTATCCCTGAAAGGTCGTCTCCCAGCCCTCGGCCGGCTCCCAGTGTTCCCCCCCAGATGAGTCCTGGTAAAGAGAGACCCTCTGGCCCAAGGCCAGGGCGCTGCTGTAGTCAAGATTGCCGCCGTCTCCACCCAAGGCACAGGATTTAGCGCCGGAAAGGGCCGGGTTGGTCCTTAGTGAAAGGTCCTCGAATTCGATATACCCGTAGCCCAAATTCGCCTGATTCGCATCCGAGCCATTGCCGTTCTTGAGGTGGAAGTCCACCTTGACAAACCCCTTTTCGGCAAAGGCCGTGATGTAGGCGGTGTATTTCAGGAGGTCCTCGCCGGTGCTGGGGCCGTTGACGGCCTTGGGCCAGTCTCCGTCCTCAGACCTGAAACCGCCCTGAATGCGGATGACCACCTTCAGGGGGCCTTTCTCGACAATCTCCGTGGTTTCAACCGGGCCAAGTGAGGAGTAAAATCTCTTGCCGGCGGCATCGGTGATGATCGCCCCGTCATAAGGATTGGAAGGGACTATCTGTTCGCTCGGGACGAACTGTCCGTCGGTGTTCTTATCCATCCAGACGCCGTCGAAAAGGTTGCCAGTGGTCTTGCTGACCATTAATCTTAAGGGGCCGGTGACCACTGTGATCTTGCCTGCATCTTCCTCTGCCTTAAGGGGAGAGGCCGAATAGGCACCTGTGGCCAGGTTGTAGCCGGCTGTCCCATTAGCGGCCACATCGGCCTGAAAATCGACCAGCAGCCACTTGACCGAGCCGTCATCCCAATGGGAGAGGGGCCTGGCCTGGATGCCGCCGGAATACAGGGTTCCAGAAGCAGTCAACATCCCTTTGGGCAAAGGCAGGCCGGAGGTCACCGGCCAGTGGGTTCTGGCTACGCCGGCCCTTTCCTCTACGGTCAGGCCTATATCCAGGCCCGGTAAGGGTCCGTCAGGTGTGACTACCGGCACATCCGCCAGAGGGGTATCCGGCGGATAATTGACCCGGATGGAGTTAAGACTGTATACCTTACTGGCACTTAGTGACCATATTATAATAAAGGCCAAGATTAATCTATACATTTTCTATTAACACCCTATCCCTCTCCCATCAAGGGAGAGGGAATTTTGCTTTGTCTCCCAACTAACTGCTTAACTTAGTTTTGAGTAGTTACGGGTAGAGCCTCTTTTCCCCCTCACCTTAAATCCTCTCAGAGGGTAGGGTGGGGGGGATTGCTTCTACAAGAGACCAACCTATCAAATCAAATGTGACGCTACACTACCCCTTTTTTAAGCAGCAATTTTTATGCCAACCTACCGCATAAAAAAATATTTTACCGCCTGGCTATGGTTAATTCCTTATTTTATAAGAAGCTCTCCATCCTAATCTAATCTGATTATCAATCAGCCCAGGCTGGCTCTGTGTGAAATAATTTTACCATGCCGCTCTCATCTTTGTCAATTTATATTCAATAACCCCACCAGCAGCTTCCGCTATGCGCCACCTTTTACTCCAAGTCGGCGAAAGTTCCGGGGCGGTTTCAGCCGGGTTCGAGGATTCAAGGGTTCAAGGGTAGATTTCTGTTAAAGTTATCCTGTAACTACTTAGCCACCAAGACACTAAGTCACGAAGAAAAATTGACAATAGCCCACCGATGGAATTTTTTTGTTGACTTAGGATAAAATTTCTGCTAAAATATCTTCATAATGTGTAAAAATGAATAAACAGTCCAAAACCACTCAAAAGCAAATTCCTATAAGAGTTGAAAAGACTTTGGAGGTGAAGGATTATGGCTACTAAAAGTATTTTCAGTTTGCCAGGGATAATGGAAAGAATGATGCGTGCTTTAGTAAAAAGTGGGTATTATGATAGTGAAAGTGAAGTATCCAAAGAAGCTTTTAGGGTTTTATTAGAGGTCAGGCCAAATCTTAAAATAGAATCAGCAATCCAACTTTATAAAGATAAGGAAGTATCTTTAGGTAAAGCAGCAGAAATAGCAGGGGTTTCTACTGTGGAGTTTAAAGATATTATAGCCGATAAAGGAATAATTCGGGAGATAGGACCAAGAAATAAGAAAGAATTTGTTGGGGGATTAAAACTTATAGAGGAATTACGAAAGTGACCTCGCTCATCTTTGATACAGATGTGATAAGTACTTTTTCTAAGATAAAGCGGATTGAATTACTAAAAGATTTATTTCCTCAAAGAGGCTGTTTAAAAATTAGCAATATGATTGGGGAACACAACTTCCCCGCTGTCAAAATCAGCATGTGCCGACTTTTTCAATAGTCGTGCAGAATGAGCAAATCAATACTAAAGCCAATGGATAA
>JBFMHI010000046.1 GCA_040753085.1 bacterium
ATTATAGTGCTATGGGTTAAGTTTCATCTCCTTTTGTACCGACAGCGTCGGCATAAGAGCTTCCCCTCCCTTGATGGGAGGGGTTAGGGGGGTGAAATAAACAATCCTCTTTCACCCTCACCCTATCCCTCTCCCCTCAAGGGAGAGGGAATTTCGCTTTGTCTCCCAACTAACTGCTTAACTTAGTTTTGAGTAGTTACGTATAAGAGTGAAATCGTGCCGACTATCCAACAATAATAAGCGAAAAGGGTTAAGCGGTGTTTGGCCAAGAGGGATAGAAGGAGTTTGATGGCGGCTAAGCCGGAAAGAAAGGCCACCCCTGTTCCAAGGGCATAAGCGGTTAAGCAGGAAGGGGCCACGAGGGTTACATCTTTTAATTCAAGTGCCTGCGCCCCGGTTATGGCTGGGATAGAAAGGATAAAGGAGAACGAGGCGGTCAGCCTTCTGTCTATGCCTCTTAAGAGGCCGGTGCTAATGGTTATCCCTGAGCGAGAGGTACCGGGGATAATGGCTATCCCCTGGGCCGTGCCAATTAAGAGGGCGTCAAGGGTATTTAGTGATTCCCCATTGGCCCGCAGGTAGGCGTACCTTTCAGCCAGAAATAGTATGCCCCCTGTAACTAGAAGCATCACGGTAACTGCCTGCGGGGCGCTAAAAAGGGCTTCAAAATAATCTTTAAAGACAAGGCCAATGATTCCGGTTGGTATAGAGCCAATGATGATCAGGAGAAAGAACCATCTTTGGGGATGGTCATGCCATATTTCAGTGGGGTTCTTCCCTACCCTGTATTCACCCCATGTCCCCCTCAAGGCAGAGATTATCTGCCAGATCTCTTGGTAAAAGTAGACCAGAACAGCCAGCATGGTGCCTCCATGCACCATCACATCGAAGAGGAGGAGATTCGAATCTTTAAGGTTTAGGATTGATTGGGCAATAACCAGGTGCCCGGAACTTGATACGGGCAGGAACTCAGTCAGGCCCTGAACTAATCCCAGTAAAACTGCTTGCAGTATTTCCATCTTCCTTCAGCCTTCAGCCTATCTACCCTCACCCGCTCTATTACACCTCTATAATCACCGGCAAGATCATCGGCCGTCTCTCTGTCTCCTCGTAAAAGAATTTTCGTAGGGCATCCCGAAGGCTGGATTTGATCTCGCCATGATCAGGGGGGGTCTTTTTGGTTAATTCAGCTACTATGGCGGTTACTTTGGTCTTGGCCTGATACATCAATTCGTCGGACCGGCGCAGATAGACAAAACCTCGCGAAATGATCTCCGGGTCGGAAATGAATTTACCCGACAGTTTATCCACCGCCAGAATAACAATAACCATGCCGTCCTGGGCCAGGTGCTGTCTGTCTCTCAAAACCACGCTGCCCACATCGCCTACCCCTTTGCCATCAACCATTATTATCCCGGACTGAACCGAACCCGTAATTCTGGCTTTGTCTTTGGTTAAATTAAGCCGTTGGCCATTGTCAAGGATGAAGATATTTTCCTTGGGGATGTTTACCTTTTCAGCCAATTGGGCGTGATGAACCAGATGTCTATACTCCCCGTGGATAGGGACAAAGAAGCGAGGCCGAACCAGATTAAGCATCAATTTCAATTCTTCTCGACTGGCATGTCCGGAGACATGGACATCGGAGACCTTTTCATAAACCACTTCCGCGCCTAATTTAAAGAGATTGTTGATCGTCCGGGCAATGGTCGATTCATTACCAGGAATGACCCGGGCAGAAATAACAACCGTATCTTGAGGTTGAATCTTGATTTGTTTATGAGACTTGGTGGCCATTCTTGACAGGGCGGACATAGGCTCTCCCTGGCTGCCGGTAGTAATGACCACTACCTTATTGGCCGGCATCTTTTTGATTCGTTCAAAGGGAATGATAGTCCCCTTGGGGAAATTCAAATACCCTAATTCAGTAGCCATCTCTACGGTCTTGATCATACTCATGCCGGTGATGGTTACCTTGCGTTTATGGTTTACAGCGGCCGTGATAACCTGTTTTATGCGGTGGACATTGGAGGCAAAAGTGGCTACCATAATCCTTCGTTGGGCCTCGGAGAAGATCTCCTCCAGGTAATCTCCCACTTCCCGTTCAGAGCGGCTGTAACCTTCTCGTTCCACATTAGTTGAATCCGACATCAGCAGCAGAACCCCGGAATTACCCAGCTCAGCGATCTTGTGAAAATCAATGACCTCGCCGTCAATAGGGGTCTGATCAACCTTAAAGTCGCCCGTATGGACGATGAGTCCGGCCGGGGTGTGTATACCGAGTCCCACCCCATCCACAATAGAATGACTGACCCTGAAAAATTCCACCTCAAATGATTCCCCGATATTGATCCGGTCACGTGGCTTGATTTGAATAAGTTTTACAGGGGGCAGATGGGGATGCTCGGCCAACTTGTTTTTAACCAGGCCTAAAGTGAGTCTGGTTCCATAAACAGGGCAGTTTATTTGAGACAGGACATAAGGCAATGCCCCGATATGATCTTCATGGCCGTGAGTCAGGACAATGCCTCTAATCTGGGAGGCCTTCTTTTTAAGATAGGTGAAATCAGGGATAATGATGTCCACCCCAAACATCTCTTCATCAGGGAACATCAAGCCGGCATCGATCACCAGCGTATCTTGCTCTGTCTCGATAGCCGTCATATTTTTTCCTATTTCCCCGCAGCCACCCAGGGGGATAATAGAGACACCGGGTTCTGATTTCTTACGTCTGGAAACAGATTTCTTATCTTTAGAAATCCTCCTTTTTTTCCCCGGTCTTTTCTTTTCTGTATCTTCCTTTTCCAAATTAATCTCCTTTTGTAACTATTCAGGTAGATAGGCTGAAGACTGAAGGCTGAAGACTCTACCTAAAAGCCTTCAGCCTAAAAGCCTTCCGCCTTGTATTCTTCAGCAAACCAACGCCACTTGCTGTGCCTCTTCTTCACCCAGGGGGCCGATAGTGGTCACGGTTAAGGAATCGTTCCGAAAGATGTTTTCGGCCACCCTTTGCACATCTTCTGCCGTAACAGCTTCAATCTGGCTCAAGATTTCATCTATGGTAAAAAAACGGTTAAAATATATCTCCGTCTTGGCCAGACGGCTCATGCGAGAGGCTGTGTCTTCCAGGGACAGAACCAGGTTGCCTTTAAGTTGTTGTTTTGTTTTGGATAATTCTGCCTCTCCTACCCTCTCCTCTTTCAATTTGGACAATTCAGACAGGGTAATCTTGATTACCTCGGCGTAGTGTTCCAGGCTTACCCCACCATAAACCACAAACAGTCCCGATTCATGACAGGCCAGATGATAGGAATAGATGGAATAGGCCAGCCCCCGTTTTTCTCTTATCTCCTGAAACAGCCTGGAACTCATACTCTTACCGGTAATGTTATTTAAGACATAAAGGGCAAACCTATCCTCATGGGCATAAGGCAATCCGGCCGTTCCCAGACAGAAATGGACCTGTTCCAGATCTCTATAGTGAACTTGAATACCTGGTTGGATCTGAGGGGGGGGAACATGGGATTCCTCCCCTCTCTCTCCCTCTGCCCGGCCGAATATCTTACTTAGTTCATCTATGATCTGACCTGACCCGATATTCCCAGCCACCGTGATAATGATCCGTTCAGGGGTGTATTTCTGTCTGAAAAAGTTCAGCACCTCAGACCGTGAGAATTGAGTAACTAATTGGGCCGTGCCTATTACTGGCTGACCAAGGGGATGTTTATGCCATACATTTTGGACAAAGAGATCATGAATGAGTTCATCAGGGGTATCTTCATACATCTTAATCTCTTCAAGAACCACGTCTCTTTCTTTTTTTATCTCCTCTTCATCAAAGAGAGAGTTAAAGAACATATCGGATAAAAGATCAACGGCCATGGATATATCCTCATCCAGCACCTTGGCGTAAAAACAGGTATATTCCCTTCCGGTAAGGGCATTCAACTGGCCGCCTATCCGATCCATCTCTTCGGCGATCTGGATAGCCGTCCGATTTGAGGTGCCTTTAAAGAGCATATGCTCAATGAAGTGGCTGGCCCCGTTAAGAACGACTGGTTCATTCTTGGAACCCACCTCAACCCATAGCCCAATAGAGACCGATCTGACGTGGGGTATCTCCTCCGTTACTACCCTTAGACCATTAGATAGAACTTCCTTATGATACCTTTCCTTAAGTTTCGCCCCCACTTCCTGGGTAGCCGGAGTTTCGAGTTTCGAGTTCACTTGATTCCGCCCCTTTGCTAACGCCGTTTCGAGTTTCGGGTTTCGAGTTAACAAATTTTTCGACCTGTACGGTTAGAGATTACAAGCAATCCCCTTCAAACCTGAAAGGTTTGAATTTTACATAACCGCAGGTGAAACCTGGGGAAGGCGAAACAGCTACGAACATCTCAACCCTGAAAGGGTTGAATTCTAGGCGATGGATAACATTCGACCCTTGCAGGGTCGAGCGTTGCGATTTGTTTCCGTAGATTGCATCTACGGCTATTTAAAATTCGACGCTTTTAGCGTCAGTAGTCTACAACCTAACCGTACAGGTCGAAATTTTTTCCGAGAAAAATAGGTTTCTCGGAACACAAGTCCTAACTCGAAACCCGAATCCGCCATCGGCCATCTAAAATCGGTGTAATCGTTCACCACAGAGACACAGAGAATGATTTTAGAAAAAAGCACTTACAGAGCAAATAATTGGGGCAGCAATATGAAGTTTTTGCGTGGTCTAAACTTTGAACGACAAAGACCTCATTAAGAGACTCGTCCTTTAGATTTTTCTCAGTGTCTCTGTGTCTCCGGGGTGAGGTGAACGGTTACAATCTGCCCTCGGTTTACCGGTTTTTCTGGAACGGCTTGGTTTCTCCTCCTGTTTTTTCCCGCAAGGCGGCTTTCCGGGAGAGACTTATCCGGCCCTGTTCATCTATATTTATTACCTTGACCAGCACCTCATCCCCTTCTTTGACCACGTCCTCTACCCGTCTCACATGACCTTCAGCTAATTGAGAAATATGCACCAGGCCATCTTTGCCAGGCAATATCTCCACAAAGGCCCCAAAGGTAACTACTCGTACCACCTTGCCCAGATAAGTCTTGCCCACCTCTGCCTCGGCCGTCAGGTATTCGACCATTTCCACGGCCTGCTGGGCTGCCTCTTGATCGATTGAGGCAATAGAGACCTTGCCATCGTCATTGATATCAATCTTCACCCCGGTGACTTCCACAATATTTCGGATGACCTTTCCTCCCGGACCAATAACATCCTTAATCTTCGCTGGAGGGATATTAATGGTTATAATTCTGGGGGCATAAGGAGATAATTCTGCCGCCGGCTTGTCAATGACTTTAGTCATTTCATCCAGGATGAAAAGCCTGGCTTCTTTGGCCTGGTTGAGGGCCCGAACCATAATATTATGGTCTATTCCCCCAATCTTGATGTCCATCTGAAGGGCAGTCACGCCATCCTTTGTTCCGGCCACTTTAAGATCCATATCTCCCAGATGATCTTCCAGGCCGGTGATGTCGGTCAAGATAACCGCCTTATCGCCCTCTTTGATTAATCCCATAGCGATTCCCGCCACCGGAGCATCAATAGGCACCCCGGCATTCATAAGGCTCAGGGTTCCACCACATACACTGGCCATAGAAGTAGAACCATTTGATTCTAAGATGTCGGAAACAATCCGAATGGTATAAGGGAATTTCTCTGAGGCAGGGATAACCGGCCGAAGTGCCCGCTCAGCCAACATACCATGACCAATATCACGCCTGGAAGGACCTCGGTTAGGTTTGGTCTCGCCGGTGCTGAAAGAAGGAAAGTTATAATGAAACATAAAACTTTTACTTCGTCTGCCTTCGATATCATCCAATATCTGTTCATCGTCCACTGTCCCAAGGGTGACGGCCGCCAGGGCCTGAGTCTGCCCCCTGGTAAATAAAGCGCTTCCATGTACCCGGGGCAATACGTCTACCTCACAAGAGATGGATCTGATTTCATTCGGCCGGCGATTATCAGCCCGAAGCCCCTCATTGATGATCCTGCCCCTGACAATCTCCCGCTCAATAAGCTCTAAGCAGGTCTTAATATCCGCCTCCTCTTCCGGGAAAAGAGGGGCAAGCTCTTCCAGGGCCTGCGCCATTGCTTCATCTATCCCTTGCTGCCTGGCCTGTTTTTCCGAAATCAAATTGGCGGCGGCTATTCTTTCTGTGCTCAATTCCCTCACCCTGGCTTCCAACGCCGGATCTATCCGGACCGAAATCACCTCCCGTTTAGGAAGTCCTGCCTGGACCACCAGTTCTCGCTGAAGAGAAACGATCTCTTTTATTAGCCGGTGTCCTTCTTCTATTGCCTCCAGCATCTCTTCTTCTGAGAGATTCTTTGCCCCGGCCTCAACCATTAAAATCGCTTCATTTGTTCCGGCCACAACCAGGTCTAATCGACTTTTCTCCATCTGATCGAGTGAAGGATTGACTATCAGGTTGTCCCCCACTTTTCCCATCCTAACGGCGCCAACCGGCCCGGCAAAGGGAAAGTCGGATAGGGATAACGCGGCTGAAGCTCCAATTATAGTGGGTATGTCTGGGGTGTTAATTTGATCCACAGAGAGGACCGTAGCCATAATTTGAACCTCATTTCGCAGTTCCTCATTAAAGAGGGGCCTTATCGGCCTGTCAATCAGCCGGGCAATGAGGATCTCTCTATCAGATGGCCGCGATTCCCGCTTGATAAATCCACCCGGAAATCTGCCTCCAGCATAAGCCCTTTCTCGATAGTCAACGGTGAGAGGGAAGAAATCAATGCCTTCCCGACATTCTGGTGAAGCTACCGCCGTTACCAGCACCACCGTGTCTCCATACCGGACTAAACAAGCACCGCCGGCTTGTTTGGCTACCCGGCCTGTTTCAATAGACAGTTCTCTCCCCCCAAGATTCATACTTACTTTAGTCATAATACGGTTTTTCCTCCTTAAAATAGAGTTGAGAGTCGAGAGCTGAGAGTGGAGAGGTCTCTTCTCTCAACTCTCACTATTGGGGTTTGAAAATGGATTAAGCTGGGTGTGAGAGGAAGGAAATTGGATAGACTTTGATTTTAAGTGAAGGTTTGAGTACCGGAAACAAGACCCAAGGTATAGATGTAAACATGGTTTACATCTATATCCTGAATCCTGCCTCAGAACTCATCACTTTTTTGCAACTACCCAGCCGCCTCGACCCTAAGGCACCCAGATAAATATCCCTCTGTAACCTTCCATCCTAATAACCAAACCCCATACTCGATACTCGATGCTCGATCCTCGATCCTCGATGCTCGATACTCAATATTGTATTCTTTACCAGTATCGAGCATCGAACATCAAACATCGAGCATCGAGTATCGAGCATCGAGTTTATTTTCTTAAACCAAGTCTTTTGATCAGGGTTTGATAACGATCCACATTTTTAGCCATAAGATAGTTAAGAAGCCTTCTCCGCTGCCCAACCAATTTTAAGAGACCGCGTCTGGAATGGAAGTCTTTTTTATGGACCTTAAAGTGCTGAGTCAACTGGTTTATCCGTGAGGTGAGAAGAGCCACCTGAACTTCCGGCGAACCAGTATCCTTTTCATGGAGAGCATATTCCTTGAGAAGATCGGTCTTTGCTTCGTTAGCAAGAGCCATTAAGTCGTCCCCCTTTCTTGGTAAGTTAAAGGTCATTCTACCATAATTTTCAAACTTTGTCAAAAAGTATTTTTCAGCCTATGGCCTCCATTCCATCCATATAAGGTCTCAGCGCCCCAGGGATAAGAACGCTTCCATCTTCCTGCTGGTAATTTTCCAGAATAGCCACCAGGGTTCGACCTACGGCTAGACCAGAGCCGTTTAAGGTGTGAACGAAATCTGGCTTAGCCCCTTTTTGGGGTCGATAGCGGATGTTGGCCCTTCTGGCCTGGAAATCCTCAAAATTGGAGCAGGAAGATATTTCCCGATAGGTGTCCTGAGATGGTAGCCAGACCTCGATATCGTAGGTCTTAGCCGCAGAAAAACCCAGGTCTCCAGTGCATAGAGAGACAACCCGATAGTGAAGTCCTAACCTCTTCAGGATTTCTTCGGCATTAAGCAGAAGCTTCTCCAATTCATCATAAGAATCCTCCCGCCGGCTAAACTTGACCAGTTCAACCTTGTTAAACTGGTGCTGGCGGATAAGCCCACGGGTATCCTTTCCATAAGAACCAGCCTCCGCCCGAAAGCAAGGGGTATAGGCCGTGTAGTATTTGGGCAGATCCTCTCCGTCAAGGATCTCACCTTGATGAATGTTGGTTACCGGAACCTCAGCCGTGGGGACAAGGTAATAATCCCAGTTCTCACATTTGAAGAGGTCTTGGCCAAACTTGGGCAACTGACCGGTTCCTATCATACTGGTGGAGTTAGTCATAAAGGGTGGGAGGACTTCAATGTAGCCGTGCTCTTTGGTATGAATATCAAGCATAAAATTTATTAAGGCCCGTTCCAGCCTGGCCCCTGCTCCCCAAAGGAGGGTAAACCGGGCTCCGGTAATCTTGGCCCCTCTTTCAAAGTCAAGGATACCCAAATCTTCGCCTATTTCCACATGAGATTTAATGGAGAAGGAAAACTCGGGTTTCTCCCCCCAGCGTTTTACCTCCAGATTGTTGGTCTCGTCTTCGCCCCGAGGCACCGTAGCATGCGGGATATTGGGTATAGTCAAAAGGATGTCTCTGAGTTCCATCTCAATATCCCTGAGATCCTCATCCAGTCCCTTGATCCAGTCACTTACTTCCTTCATCCGGGTCATAATGTCTTCGACCGGCTCACCCGCCCCCTTTCGCTGACCAATCTCTTTAGTGGCTTTATTTCTTTCTGCCTTTAGATTCTCAACCCTGGTCAGGGTGTCTCTTCTTTTCCTGTCAAGCTCCAGAAAACGCTCCAGGTTATCTTCACTTCCCCGATCTTTTAAAGAAGTCTTCACTAATTCCAGATTCTCTCGGACAAACCCCGCTTCCAGCATAAAAATATCTCCCTCCTCTTACTCTTCGGCCTTGTTCATCGTTGGGGCCATTTGAAGGCTGAAGACTGGTAACCGTTCAGCACATGATGCTCGATGCTCGATCCTCGATGCTCGATCTTCGATGCTGGTAAAGGATTCAGTATCCAGGATCGAGCATCCAGAATCGAGCATCCAGGATCGAGGATCGAGGTTGTGTCTTTGTGCCTTAGTGGCTGAACGCTTACGAAAACTGAAGTTTAATAGCCTTCAGCCTTCAACCTTCAACCTTCAGCCTATCCAGATGAACATCGACTACTTTTCTTTAAGGATATGTCCAAAAAGCCGCAGGATTTCTCTATGCCTTTCCTCTGATCTGACATCCATCTCTCTATGCCTTTCTTCTGTTCTGGCTTCCATCTCTCTATGCCTTTCTTCTGTTCTGGCATCCCATCTCTCAAATAATTCCTCTATCATTTTTCTGGTAAGCCTTTCTTCCTTCTCCAGCATCATTCCTATTTCGATAATACCGGCTTTAATGTGTTTTCCGTTGAAATAAGCCGCTATTCCAAAACATATGCCTACAAAAGTAGCAAAGACTCCCGCGACGCCTATCAGTTCTATCATATCCTTTCCCCCCTTCTTTCTTTACCTGTTTCACTCGATGTCCAAGTTTTGTAACTATTCAGCCCCAGATGGACACGGATGAAACACTGATTTTTGGTATCTACTCAAAATCAAGTTAAAAAAGTAAGCTCATTACAGATTATAGTGCTATGGGTTAAGTTTCATCTCCTTTTGTCCTGACAGCGTCGGCATAAGAGCTTCCCCTCCCTTGATGGGAGGGGTTAGGGGAGGGTGAAATAAACAAGAGTAATAATATTGCCCGCCCATTTCACCCTCACCCTATATCCCTCTCCCATCAAGGGAGAGGGAATTTTGCTTTGTCTCCCAACTAACTGCTTAACTTAGTTTTGAGTAGTTGCGATTTTTGTAAGTGTTCAGCCAAAAAGGCACCAAGACACAAAGATTAAAGGTAATTCACCACACCCGCCTTCTTTTTTGGATTTTCTCAATAATCTCCCGCCAAGTCGCAGAGACGCAAAGAAAGGCCTATTTAAGCCTTAACTTATAAATTCTGGCTTCCTTTCGGCCTAACTTCACCTGGATACGGCCATTCTCATATTCAATACTATCATTTGGGTCTAATAGATTGTCCAACACCCGTCTCTTCTTTAGAGCTTCTTTGAGCCTTGGTGGGATATTTGTGTTTACCTCAATAGGGATAGAGCAAGAATAGACCATCTCTTTTAAGCCGTTGTTGATGGCTACGATAATAGTATTTCCTCGAAATTCCCGGATGTAGGCATAGATAAAGGTATCTACATACAGGGTAAATAGATAGCCATAAGGAATGGCCTCGTTTTCCTTCCTGATCTTGATAAGTGATCTTAAGTGGTTGAATATCTCTTTTTCGCTTCCCTCTTTTGGTTCTAACCCCCTGGCAAACTTCTCCCAGGGCATATCCTGGCGATTGTCCGGATCTTTTCTGCCTTCCATACCTAGCTCAGTCCCATAGTAAATCTGGGGGATACCCCGAGTGGTAAATAAAAATGTAAGCACTGTCTTAAAGATCTCGAGGGCTAAATTTCTATCCCAATGGCCTACCTTATCTAAGATTTCAGTCATAAACCTCTTGTCTAAATCATGGTTATCTAAAAGGGTGACTAATCTGTTGGCATTGGTGTAATCTTTATCCATATCTAAGATACCTTTGGGTTCATTGTCACTTAACCTTGGTCTGGCCAATCTGGTCATTGGGCCATGGTAGATGAAGACCTCCTTCATCACGGAGCACAAAGGAAAGTCAAATAATGTATCAAAGTCATGGGCCTTTTGATATTCAGAGATGCGATAGACATCATATTCCAAATCCTCACCCAGGAGGGTAATATTTCGATATTTCCCTCTGATGTATGATTTAAAGAAATACCAGAAGGCCGGCTCAACATGTTTGACCGTATCCATACGAATAGCGTCAATAGCGGTCTCCTCTATCCAATCAAGGATGTTGTTGACAAAATAATCGACTACCTCCGCCAGGTCGTGGTTCAGGTCAGGCAATCCTGATAAAGCAGACTTAACCTCATCCCCATTAGACCGTGGTGGATTGAACCAGCTATCCTTTATTTTCTTATCCGAATAACTGTGATAGGTATCATTATGGTAGCCGGTATGATTGACCACCATATCCAGGACAACCTTGATCTTGGCCTGATGCAGCTTATTCACCAATTTCTTTAGATATTCTTTGCTTCCTTCGGCTAATGAAGGGTCTTTAGAATAAAGATGGGGGTCGACCTTTTCGAAATCAAGGGCCCAATATCCATGGTAGCCATCTGAATCTCCACATCGCCCAATAGAGAGATAGACGGGTGTAACCCAGAGACAGGTAACACCTAAGTTTTTAAGGTAAGGGATCTTCTTGGCAATCCCGCCAAAGTCTCCCCCGTGATACCGGCTGGGATGAGCCTTGTCCACCCCTTGATTATTTTTAGTGTCCCCATCACAGAACCTGTCGGTGAGGATAAAGTAAATGACATCATTTTGAGTAATCATCTGTTTTTTCCTCCTTTTAATGTTAGAACGCCCTCGGATAATCCGAGACTCTCTATTTACTCACCTTCGCAAACCTGCTTAATATTTTCCCCCTACTTTTTGTAATCGTTCACCACAGAGACACAGAGACAGTATGATTTTAGATTTTTCTCAGTGTCTCTGTATCTCCGTGGTGAGGTGAACGGTTACGAAATATTATCTGATGGTACTTTTACAACCTTTCCGTCTTCCCATATCACCAGTGGCAATTTCTTCATTGTATGCTCTGTAATAACTTTTTTAACAGCATCCTTCATCGCCTTCTCTGCTTTTTTCCCCAAAGGAGTCAATGTTCTATTTTTTTTCATAACAAACCAACCTCCTGTTTTATATACTGAAATAAATTTTTATCAATAATATTTTCATATTTCCCTTTTTTTTCAT
Organism: bacterium; assembly: GCA_040753085.1. Taxonomy (NCBI): domain Bacteria; species bacterium. Next base: position 12,016 of record JBFMHI010000046.1, read on the forward strand.
AAATTATCATTGGCTCTATACCTGAATTATCAAAAATTACTAAATAATCTAAAGCAGAAAAGTAAATATGGAATAAATTCCATAATGTCTTTTTAAATCGTCTCTTCACAATATATTTTGGCACTCCATGGCCACCTTCTCGCACTCTATTTTTAATTCTCTCAATACCAAGTTGATAATTCGGAATCCATAAATAATACATATAAACACGGTATCCTAACATCTTCATCTTTCGTAAAATACTTAGATATGTTCTTCCTGATAATGTTGTTTCAATTGCAAAGGTTTTCTTTTCACTAGCAAGCTCTTTAATTCTTTCAAGTACCATACGTCCTGCACGAATACCAAATCTATCTGGTGCAAAAGGAGACAATCCCTGTGCAATCATATCTGCATTAACAAAATCAATTCTCCCAACATAACGAGGAAAATATTCACGAGCAAATGTTGTTTTTCCTGCACCGTTTGCCCCTGCAATAATATATATTACCTGTTGTTTATTCATAACAGATCCGTTTTAAAACCTTTCAAATATGCTAAGGCACTAGCACAAGGCATAAGAATTCGGAGCAGAGCCATGGTATCTTCGTACGGCCACCGGCCAGTGGCAGGGGATGTCACTCCCCTATTACAACTTCCTTGTTTCCGGGATGGAGCTTAGAGCCTATCCCAAAACCTCGGCGCCATAAGAGCCGATATAGGAGGCAGCTACAACTGCCGACGGATAGAGGGCGCCCCTGGTCGCTCCCTAACGGTCACGGCTCGGATCGGCTTTGGGATAGGCTCTTAGTAACCAGGGGCAACTTGAGCCCCTACAATATAACAAAATCCGTCCCTCAAGTCAAGCGCAAATTGTTAACCGTTACCAATATTTTGACTTCAGTAAGTTCGAAAAACTCAAGGCAAAAAGTCTTGACAAGTTATTTGAACGGTGATAGACTGAATCTGTTCAGAATCACCAAGGTAACTGATCAGGTAATCGGTTATCGGTGATTACCGATTACCGAATATGAGGAGGATAAGATGGCTGTTGCAGTCAAAGAGCGGTTAGCTGAATCTCAGTATGAAATTATCCCAACCGAGATAAAACCTAAACCAAAATCTACACCAAAGTCAACACCTAAGCCAAAACCTCAACTGGCCTTTTCAGCCAATGCCTTAACCGTGCTCAGGCGGAGATATTTAAAGAAGGATGAAACCGGGACCGTGGTGGAAGAGCCGGAGGATATGTTCAGACGGGCAGCTAAACATATTGCTGGAGCCGAGCTTATTTACAACCCTGAAGCAGATGTGAAAGCCTGTGAGGAAGAATTTTACCAACTGATGACCAGTCTTGAATTTATGCCTAATTCGCCGACCTTAATGAATGCCGGTCGAGAATTAGGCCAGTTGTCAGCCTGTTTTGTCCTGCCGATAGAGGATTCGATGGAGAGCATCTTTGAGGCCGTCAAAAATACGGCCCTTATTCACAAAAGCGGCGGCGGAACAGGCTTTTCTTTTTCTCGCCTTAGACCTAAAAATGATGTCGTCCTTTCTACTAAAGGGATATCAAGCGGTCCTGTCTCCTTTATGACCGTCTTTGATGTGGCTACTGAGACAATCAAACAAGGCGGAACACGGCGAGGGGCTAATATGGGTATCCTCAGGGTTGACCATCCCGATATAATGGATTTTATTACCGCCAAGGAAAAGAACGACCGGTTGAATAACTTTAATATCTCGGTGGCTATCACGGATGAATTTATGTATGCCTTAGAGCGGGACGGAGAATATGAGCTGATTAATCCCAGAAATAATGAGTGTTCCGGCCGTCTTCGGGCGGCCGAGGTATTTGACCGAATCGCCCACCTGGCTTGGAAAAATGGGGAGCCAGGGATTATCTTTATTGACCGGATTAACCGGGGCAACCCTACGCCCCAGGTGGGCACCATCGAAAGCACTAATCCCTGCGGGGAACAACCGCTTCTTCCTTATGAATCCTGTAACCTTGGCTCCATCAACCTGGCCAAAATGGTCAAACCAAAGGGAAATAAATGGGAAATTGATTATCCCCACCTGGCCCAGGTAGTTAAGACAAGTGTGAGGTTCCTGGATAATGTGATTGATGTTAATAAATATCCCCTCCCTGAGATTGAGGCGATGACCAAGGGGAATCGGAAGATAGGCTTGGGGGTTATGGGGTTTGCTGATCTCCTTCTTTACCTGGGGGTTCCTTATGATTCTGACCGGGCGGTTGAGCTGGGTGGAGAGATTATGCGATTTATTTCTCAAAAGGCTAAAGAAGCCTCGGTGGAATTAGCCAAAGAGCGTGGGGTCTTCCCTAATTTCAAAGGGAGTATTTATGATGTTCCTGGCGGAATAGAGCCTCGAAATGCTACCACCACTACTATTGCCCCCACCGGAACCATTAGTATCATTGCCGGTTGTTCCAGCGGCATAGAACCCCTCTTTGCTATCTCTTTTATTCGTAAGGTCATGGATAACGATGAGCTCCTGGAGGTTCATCCTCTGTTTGAAAAAATAGCCGTTCAGGAAGGCTTTCATTCTCCCAGTTTAATGAAGGCTATTGCTAAGCAGAGCACCCTTAAAGGAATAGATGGAATTCCGGATGGGATCAAGAAATACTTCAGGACAGCCCACGATATCTCTTATGAGTGGCATATCAAGATGCAGGCAACCTTTCAACGTTTTACGGATAATGCGGTCTCCAAGACCATAAATTTTCCCCAGTCGGCTACCGTAGAAGATATTAGACGGGCATATCTTATGGCTTACCGAAGCGATCTTAAAGGATTAACTATTTATCGAGACGGCAGTCGGGAGCAGCAAGTTCTTAGTGTGGAGACCGAACAACCCAAGATTATTCCTCGACCCAGACCGGAAGTAACCACAGGGAGTACGGAGATGGCCAAAATTGGCTGCGGAAAGCTTTATATTACCATAAATTCTGATGAAGAGGGGTTGTGTGAGCTTTTTACTTCTACCGGCCGGGCCGGGGGGTGTCCGGCCCAATCAGAAGCTACCGGAAGATTGGTTTCTCTTGCCCTGCGCGCCGGCGTAGATGAACGGGCCATTATCAATCAGCTTAAGGGTATCCGCTGTGTTTCTACGGTAAGCAAACGTAAGACTAACGGGATAAAAGTTCTGTCCTGTCCTGACGCTATCGGCCGGGTAATTGAGAAATACCTCCATATTGATGAAACCCCTAAATTCTTCGACGGCCCTGTTCCGTTGATCAGCCACTGTCCTGAATGCGGCGGGGTTCTGGAACATGAAAGCGGTTGTGTGGTCTGTCGGGGTTGTGGTTATTCCAAGTGCGGCTGATTGAATGGCGGATTTTGGATTACCGATGAATTTGCCCTAAGGCAATGTAACAGAAATTATTAAACCAAACTTTTGCGACCTGTGCGGTTAGGAATTATAAGCAATGAGTTAAAATTTTTCGACCTGTATGGTTAGGGTTGTAGACTACTGACGCTGAAAGCGTCGAATTTTAAATAGCCGTAGATGCAATCTACGGAAACAAATCGCAACGCTCGACCCTGCAAGGGTCGAATATTATCCATCACATAGAATTCAACCCTTTCAGGGTTGAGCTGTGGCAGATGTTTCGTTTCCGCAGGTTTCACCTGTGGTTATGTAAAATTCAAACCTTTCAGGTTTGAGGAGAATTGCTTGTAATTTCTAACCGCACAGGTCGAAATTATTTAAAGATAGGATTAAAAGATTTGTTTTATAATTCTTCGTGTTCTTCGTGGGTTTTAAAAGATGTGGGTAAGGATTAGCCTCAGGGGAGAGGATTAAGGTAAGGGGGTTGCTTCTCTAAGAGACGAACAACCCGCCACTTCGGCGGTTGCGGTGCGCGCCTCCGCCTCGTGCGGGTGAAGCACTCTGCCCCGTTAGGCGAACTTTGCGTCTGTTCTTTGTTCATGCTATGACCTTTTCGGCATATCTTTGGCTAAGCTTCTGGAGAGGACTTTGGTGCGGTAGTGACTAACAGGTCTTATGTCTTGATATTTGATAATCAGAAGGGTTGAGAGCGATGCTTGGTCGATTTTCCGAAACATAAGAGGAGTGGACAGTGCTACCTGTGAAGCGTTTTCACTGGGACGATGCGGAATATGCAGAGGACTTTGCTACCCTTCTGAGGTGCTATGGGGAGCGAGTGTATGAGCGCCAGATTCTTCGAGAGATATTTTCCGTCTATCCTGCCGAGTCGCACGCGGTCGATTGGGGTGCCGGAAGAGGGGACCTCACCAGTCTTCTGGTGGAGCACTTCCAACATGTGTATGCGGTGGAACCCCATCCGGGCATGCGCGCGGTGATAGCGACGAGATGTCCTCTTGCTCAGGTCGTGGACGGTACGATCATGTCCACCGTCCTGCCCACAAAGGTGGAGGTTGGTCTGATCAGTCATGTGTTTTACCATGTTTCCGATTACAAATGGGGTGCCTATACGATTCATGCTGCCAATCAACTCACCGAGAACGGGATACTGATTGTCTCCCTCAAAACCGTGGATTCTGGGTGTAATCAGATGCTCGAGGATTTTGGGGCGCCTTGCTATGACCTCTATGGGGGCTTAGCCAGAGTGATTCGTCTTCACCCAGAATTCACTTTTTCTTTTCTGCGCGCCCCGGCCTCCATCACGACCACCTCGTTTGCAGATACGCTCAAGATTGCCCGCTTCATGTTGTGTGACCGGGACGCTGACGCCTTCTCGCGCCCTCCGACGGAGGAGGAGTTTCAGGCATACGTCCGCAAACACTTCTGGGACGAGAGGAAAGGGAGAGGGGGTTGGGAGTGCGCAAACATGTTATGCTGCGTGCGGCGAAATGCCGTGTATGCAAAGCATACCTGGAGATAGGGAATGATGGTCAGATACGACTAGTGCTCCATGACATTTGATCTTAGCAGTTGAGTTATTTTGACGATATCTGATCGGCTGATACCTGACATTGAAACTTTAGAAGAGAACGGTTACAGAAAAAGAAACCTCCGGGACGGTTCAAAATCATCCATTTTCTTGTGAAACTTTAGGCGCGGTTAACCTTCCGCAGAAGTAGGGTGGGCATTACCCACCAATCTGTTCGCCATCTACGCCTTTTTGGTGGGCGGTGCCCACCCTACCTCTCAGCCGCAAGCTTTCACAGTAAAGTGAACCATCCCAAACCTCCCCTTTAATCCCTTTAATTATATCTTACCTAACCATTGCTCTTACAACAATCCCTCCGTCGTCCCAAAATAGCCACACCCTTTTCCTTTGGGATGGGACTCTCCCCTGAAGCATTCTTTCGACCTGTCCTCTTAGAGCGTGTCTGAAAAGTTGATGCGTTAATCAGCCCCGTAGGGGCAAAATGTTTATAGTAGCCGTTTTTCTCATAAACCCAAGCTCCGTTAGGAGCGAAATGTTCAAGAAGTAAACTTAGCAAAGCG